>JAFAXJ010000482.1 GCA_019241095.1 Verrucomicrobiota bacterium
GAAGTTCTCCTCTAACTACATTTATCCATTGGCTGACGTCCGTTGCCGACACCGGCTTTAGTAAGCCGAAGACCCCGACACTGTTTGTAGTAGCGGCGTAGACATGTCCATTACAAATCGTGGGAGTAATGAATTTGTTCGGAGCACCAAAATTGTCCCGTTGTTCAGGGGCCTGATTACTATTATATAACTCATTACTTAGATCAAGAGCATCGTACGCATGCAGAACTGCTTCAGTGGAATTCTCGTATGCCCAGACAATCCCCTGGCTACTCCCAGCTGATGAGATACTCGGGGTTACTCCAGGATAGCCATATTTATTGTTCGTCATCGAGCTTGGAACGGGGTCGAGCTTTGCTTTAACCAACGCAAATCTTTTCAGATACTGATCGACAGCACCGTAGTAAATAGCTCCATTGAAATAAGCTGGCGTTCCAAACTCGGCGCCTACCAGCTTATATGGCAGTTCCTGGTAAATGTTGCTGTTGTCCTGAGTCGCTTCATTATATTTACCTAAATTGTCGCGGTCTAACAGATAAATATTGGTATCTTTGCCGGCGCCAACAACTAAATGTTTAATGTTGTTGGCGGCATCAATTTGGTCCGGCAAAACGACAGCTCCACCCGAACCAAGATCAAGGTCATTCGCTGCATCGTTGGCCTGATCAAATGGAGTGAAGTAATCGGAGACCGCCAGTCCACTGCTCGTTTGAAGTTTGACGAATGAATCCCCATAATCACCCAAGGCGGGAAAGCCATTCACTAAATTAGTTTCGAAGGGGCCGTTCGCTGTCATCACATAGATGTTGTTTAGCGCATCCGCCGCCGGCCCTCCGCCGCTGCTCCATAAGGAATTTCCAGATGCGTTTCCGTTAGGATTGAGGTTAATGACTGTTTTCTGCTGAAGTGTATTTTCGTCGTATCCCATAATCCATCCTGTGTAGGTGGGGTGGTCGCAGTGCGAAGACCAGGAAAGGTAGACAGTACCGTCAAGAAGAAGCAGGGCGGCCCTTTCTTTGTAAAAACCGGGATCAAAAGTGACGTTCCCGTGCCCGTCGTTATTTTGCCCATTACCAGGATAGCTCGCCTGGATTTCTACCGGACCCCCTTTGATCTCCTTACCTGTGGCGAGATCTAGCGCATGAAGCCGCTGGTGGTAGACCGAGGGATTGGTTGTCATACTCATGGCAACTAAATAAATCGTACCATAAAGCCCGTTGTTTCTATCGATGACCGGAGTGGCTGTTATACCGATCTCCGGGTAAACCTGCCCACACGATCGAGGATCCGAGGGCACTTCCTGATCCAGCAGAAGAGAGGCTTTCCAGTAGTTAACGCCAGTGTCGGCATCAAACGCATAGACACTATCATGCTCGGTCGCGACTATAATGAGATTGTGCCGTCCCGCTAGCCGGCCATTGACGACAATCGACACGCTTGACGCGTAAAGAGGTTGGGCGTCCACCTTACCGTCTACAGGAAGATTGAATAACAGGCCGAATGTGTTTGGGTTAACGTTGCCAGGGTTGAGCAGAATTTCGTCTGGGTTAAGTCCAGTTCGCGCAATGTCATTGTGATACGTCAAGACATCTGCGCCCAAAGCGATTCGCGTGAAAGTCAGGTAAGCTGCAGAGATGCTTAGAACAAACGTTATTGTTTTCATGGTTTTTCTGAATTCATGCTCTGTATTACAGAACATTTGGATAATTCAGAATGCGGGAGTTTGCCCTACTAGCAAGTCGGTTTTTCTGTAAAAGCAAAAACAGCAATAGATGAACCAGTCTCAAGGTCTAATTCGGAAACGAGAGATGCTGGGGGTTCCATGGTTCTCACACGAGCTTTTTTGAATATGGTTTCTCTCGTAAAGCGCGGGTAAGGGAAGAAACAAAGCGAAAAACCAGGCCATGTATCCCGGTTTCGTCATTGTTTAAGCCGCAGGACTCAGGACAATTTCTGGCGTGAAAGAATCCATTCGCAATGAACTTCCGGGCGAAATCAGTGAAATCATTGGGGACAAAGTCTTGACTGAAATAATCATTCGTACCGCGATCGGTGACGTTGCCGCGGTAATAACCACCCGCTCGGCGAAAGAAATGAACCTCAAGGTAGGAGATCAGGTTTTGGCTTTGGTGAAGGCGACTAATGTATCGGTTCGCCGAACGGGTTAACCATTTGGTTGTTCTCACTCATTTTATATCCCCGCAAGCATGTGCGGATCGTGCAATCTGGCTTACTATGAATGTGGAATCGATAAGCTGAGAGTTATCTGATGAGTACCGTCTCTGAGTTCATTTCCCGACACTACCGGCATTTCAATGCCGCTACCCTTAAAGATGCTGCGGAAGCATATTCAGCTCACTTAATGAAAGGGGGCAAAATGCTGGTCACTGTCGCCGGTGCAATGAGTACGGCTGAACTTGGACTGTCGCTCGCTGAAATGATACGAAAGGAGAAAGTGCACGCGATTTGCTGCACGGGCGCTAACCTGGAAGAAGATGTTTTTAATCTCGTCGCACACGATCATTATAAGCGGATTCAAAATTGGCGCGAACTCACCGCGAAAGACGAGCAGCAACTTCTCGATCAGCATCTGAATCGCGTTACTGACACCTGCATACCCGAAGCCGAGGCAATGCGGCGGATAGAGGCAGCAGTTCTGGAAGAATGGGTGAGAGCTGATCGAGAAGGTCAAAGACAGTTCCCTCACGAATTCTTTTACAGGATTTTGAAAGACGACCGGCTTCGAAAATCGTATCAAATAGATCCGAAAGACAGTTGGTTGCATGCAGCCATGACGGTGAATCTGCCGATTTTTGTTCCGGGCTGGGAAGATTCAACGCTCGGCAACATGTACGCCGGCCATTGCATCAGTGGTGATGTTCACAACGTGCACACAGTGCGAACCGGGATCGAGTATATGATTTCGCTAGCCGGTTGGTATACTAGGACTGCAGAGAAATCTTCAATCGGTTTTTTTCAGATTGCCGGCGGAATCGCGGGCGATTTTCCGATCTGTGTAGTACCCATGTTGCATCAGGATTTACGGCGGGAGCAAGTGCCGCGCTGGGGCTACTTTTGCCAGATCAGCGATTCAACAACAAGTTACGGATCGTATTCTGGAGCCGTCCCGAACGAAAAAATCACCTGGGGCAAGCTGTCGCTCGACACCCCGAAATTCGTGATTGAGTCGGACGCCACGATCGTCGCCCCGCTTATCTTTGCGTGGATTCTTGGTTGGTAAACGGCTGCTGAAGCGGGTACTGGGCATGTTCGGTTAATCGCCCTTGGATGTCGTTCCCGCTGTTTTGGCCACCCCAGCATGAAATTGCTGGGCGCCCCAGCGTGGAAGTGCTCGGCAAGATCTTGCGTCCTTCGGGGCCCGCTGACCGGCGGTCCAAGCTTGAGCGAGGCCCGACGAATTTACAACTTCTCATTTTCATTTACCCTTTTGAAGGTGTTCTGAGATTGGGCATGATGCGTACGAAATGTCAGCTTGGAGCGCATGTCAGCGCTCCCGGGAGGAGGCAAGATTCCAAGCCCGGCATTTGGTGCTGATCGGCCGAGCAAAAGAATAGCCCTGGCAAAAAAGAAACCCGACCTTCCATCAAAGGTCGGGTTCTACGTTAGGGTCAAGGGGGAGAATTATCGGGCTATTGCGTATCAGAAAAGAACCTTTTTTCGAGTCACCTGTAAAGCGCAAATTGCTAATATTTCCGGCTTTTAGAAACCCACTCGGAAATCGACCTGTACGGCACGTCACTCGACCGTTACGCTCTTTGCTAAATTTCGAGGTTTGTCGACGTCGCATCCTAACTTGACTGCAAGGTGATAGGCAAAGAGTTGAAGCGGCACCGCCGATAGAATTGGACTGACGAAATCGGGGCACTTCGGAATTGTAATGACATCATCGGCCAAGACCGCTACTTGCTTGCGGCCTTCCGAGGCTACGGCAATTACCGGACCTTTTCTAGCCTTAATCTGCTCAAGACTGCTGATGTTTTTATCAAAAACGGCGTCATCCGGCATGATCATGATGGAAGGAACCTCGGGCCGGATCAATGCAATGATCCCATGTTTTAGCTCCGAGGTCGGATGTCCCTCAGCAAATTTGTAGCTGATCTCTTTTAGTTTGAGCGCTCCTTCCAAAGCGATCGGATAGCTATATTGCCGGCCGAAAAAAAGAAATCCCTCAGCAGCCGCATATTTTGCTGCTAAATCCGCGATGTGGTCGGAAAGGTCCAATACTTGCCGAACCTTGTCCGGTAAATTCTCGAGAGCAGAGATGACGTCGATTCCTTGAGCGCTCGATAGATGTCGGATACGTCCCAGAAGAAGAGCAAGCAGTGTCAAAATAGTAATCTGCGATGTGAAGCTTTTGGTAGCAGCAACACCAATCTCCGGACCGGCATGCATGTAGACTCCGCCATCGCTTTCGCGAGCTATGGTACTGCCGACATTGTTACAGATACCAAGCGTGCGATGGCCTTTTCTCTTGCTCTCTCGAAGCGCAGCCAACGTGTCGATCGTTTCTCCGCTCTGGCTGATAGCAAAGACCAAAGTGTCCTTGTTCATCGGCATATTGCGATAACGGAACTCGCTCGCGAACTCTACCTCTGTTGGTAAGTGAGCGAGGTTTTCTATCAGGCACTCACCGACCATTCCTGCATGGAGAGCGGTACCGCATGCCATTAGAACGATACGTTCCACGTCGCGCAGTTCGCGCGACGACATATTTAATCCACCCAATTTCGCGGTGCTTTCCTCCTTCGACAATCTGCCGCGCATTCCATTCCGGATTGCTTCAGGCTGCTCAAAAATCTCTTTGAGCATGAAATGCGGATACGAACCTTTCTCAGCCTCTTCCAGGGTAAATTCAACCTGGCTTACTTGGAAGGATGTGCCGGTGCCCGCCAACGATCTAATATCAAAATTATCTCTTTCGATCGAAACGACATCATAGTCTTCGAGGTAAACGACTTCTCTGGTGTGAGCGAGAATCGCGCTCACATCGCTGACAATGAAATTTTGACCCTTTCCAATCCCAAGAATAAGCGGGCTACCCCTTCGCGCGCCAAGGATCACGTCGGGAACATCAACATGAAACATAGCAATCCCGTAAGTGCCAATCACTTGTGAAAGCGCTAGACGAAAAGACTCCATTAAACTGCGCTGAGTTCTTGGCCCCGGATTGTCATCGAAGATGCGGCCAATTAAATGGGCAAAAACCTCCGTATCGGTTTCTGAGCGGAAAATGTGACCCTGACTAAGGAGTTGTTCTCTGATCTGCTCTACGTTCTCAATCACTCCATTGTGAATCAGCGCGAGCTTGCCGCTTTGATCCAGGTGCGGATGCGCATTATTGTCAGTGACTCTGCCGTGAGTCGCCCAACGGGTGTGTCCGATGCCGATGCTTCCGTTCGGTGGATCCTTCTGGACGAGCTGTGCCAAGTTCGTGATTCGTCCGGCGCACTTTCGAACCTCCATTGTTCCGTTTAACAGAGTGGCAACACCCGCGGAATCGTACCCTCGATATTCGAGGCGGCGAAGCCCATCCAGGAGTATAGGAGTTGCTTCAGCTCGACCGATATAGCCGATAATTCCGCACATAAAAAAGCATCGTGACAAAGAACTATGAGGCTTGCAAGATGCGCTCCAACAAAACTACTCAACCTTTCAATTCGATGGACGCTATTTCCCTTCAAAGCAAAACGCTGGCCATCGTGATGGGCGGCGGTGCCGGAAGCCGGCTATTTCCGTTGACCAAGGATCGTTCAAAACCGGCCGTGCCGTTGGCAGGCAAATATCGATTAGTTGATATTCCAATCAGTAATTGTCTAAACTCGGGGCTTCGCCGTGTATTTGTGCTTACGCAATTCAACAGCACCTCCCTGCATCGGCACATTAATGCGAGCTACAAGTTCGACAATTTCAGCAGAAGTTTCGTTGAAATTCTCGCTGCTCAGCAAACCCCGGAAGGAGCCCGATGGTATCAAGGCACCGCTGACGCGGTACGTCAGAATCTGCGCTATTTCCTCGATGATCCCTACGAATACTACCTTATCCTGAGCGGTGACCAGCTTTATCGAATGGATTACGTGCCTCTTCTGAAGCAACACGTTGAAACCGGCGCTGACATCACTTTGGCCACCACTCCTGTCAGTCGGGTTGTGGCCTCTTCATTCGGAGTGATGCATAGCGACAGTAACCTTCGAATTTTTCGATTCGAAGAGAAACCAAAAGATCCCGCTATCCTGGATGAACTCAAAATTCCCGCGGATTTGATCGCAGAACTTAAATTGCCGCCAAACTCGGAGCTGTTCCAGGGTTCAATGGGCATCTATGTGTTCAATCGCAAGATCCTTATTGAAGCTCTTAATAACGACAAAGCCGATTTTGGAAAGCACATTATCCCAGTCTCCCTTCAACAGTACAAGGTGATGGCCTTTATATTCCAAGGCTACTGGGAAGATATCGGGACTATTCGGGCTTTTTTCGAAGCGAATTTGGCCCTGACCGATACACTCCCCCCGTACAACTTCTTCGATCGCTCTTCTCCAATTTACACTCATCCAAGGTTTCTGCCTGCGAGCAAAATCAATGCCGCAACCCTACGTCACGCAATTCTGGCGGATGGGTGCATTATCTCTGACGCTCACATCGATCGGGCTGTTCTCGGAGTTCGCAGCGTGATTGAAAGCGGAGCTACGATCAGGAACTCGGTGATTATGGGCGCGGACTATTATGAGGAAGAGGCGAGCGAACATAGAAACGGCAGGCCGCCTTTAGGCATAGGACGGAATTCTGTAATTGATCGCGCTATAATAGATAAGAATGCCCGGATCGGAGAAGGGGTTGTTATAACTCCCGACGGTAAAGCTCCGAATGTCGACAGCGACAATTACTTTATTAGAGACGGTGTTGTTGTCGTTCCGAAAAATGCTGTGATACCCAATGGAACCTGGATCTAACCTTGAGATTTATATTCAACGGCGCCTTCTAGCCGCGAGTGGATACTCTGATCTTGGCCTCTTTCAGGAAGCAGTTGAAGAACTCGAGAGTCTTCCTGCAGGCCTCGAAGGTGAGGAGCCTATCCTGGTCGCTTGGCTGCAACTTTACCAAGGTTGGGAAAAATGGGCCGAAGCTTCGAGCGTGGCTCGCAAACTGATAGAAATCAGGCCGGAAAACTCAAACTGGCCAGTGGCCTTGGCTTATGCTACTCGCAGAATCCAGGGCATGCTTGCGGCAAGAGAAATCCTGCTTGATGCAATGAGCAAATTTCCAACCTGCGCAGTCATTCACTTTAACTTGGCTTGTTATGCCGCTCAGCGCGGGTTGATGGAGGAAGCGAACGTGCGCCTTAAAAACGCGATCGATCTGGACCCTCAATTTGATGCTCTAGCGAAAACGGACCCGGATCTCGAACCGCTTCGGCAACAAAAAATCCAGGGAAAATCGATCTGAAATGGTGAAACGAATCCTAGTCTTTGGTGACTCAAATTCGTGGGGTTGGATTCCGCGGCACGATATTCAGCCCACTTTACGGTATGACAAAAGCGTGCGATGGCCCGGAGTACTGGGTTCACTTCTGGGACCTGATTTTGAAATATTAGAGGAAGCCTTGAGTGCGCGTACGACAAACCTGGATGATCCAAGGGAAGATCTTCCAAGCGAGTATCTTCGCGGAGCGACCTTAAATGGTGCTAAAATATTTCCGGCGATTCTAGCCAGCCATTTGCCGCTCGATCTGGTCATTATTATGCTGGGCACCAACGATCTAAAAACGCGATTCGATCGCACACCCGGCGAAATCGCTCAGGCTGCGCTGTCCCTTGCTCGAATGGTGAAGGAATGCGAAGGCGGCGTTTTTACGCAATACTCTTCGCCTCAGGTCCTTCTACTTGCACCTCCGGCTTTGGGTTCAAAATTTCATGATCCCACTATCTGGATCGGCGCAAGAGAGAAAAGTTTGATGTTAGGAGCTGTGATGAAAGATGCGGCGAGGGCAGCAAACGTTCCGGTATTCGACACTTCGGAAGTCACAGAGATAGACGGCATAGACAGCGTTCATCTTTCTGCGATTGCGCATCGCGCAATCGCAGAAGCTGTCAAACCCCTGGTAACGAAACTGATCGGAAGTACTAACGGGTAAGTGGCATTTGATCCACCCTGAAGCTTCGTGCCGTGATGAGACACACCGAAGAGCAAGACTCTGCCATACTGGTCTCCTGGTGAACAACAAGGGTTTTCGAAACATACTTATCGCCACATTGCCAAGCCACCGCTTCGCTGAGCATTCCGAAAGAGGTTCGCTGTCTGCAACTCGCGCTCGCTCTGAGTGTGATCAAAACGCTGGCGATCGTTCTCGCTGATCAGAACTGAGCGATCGGTAATATCAGCTTTTTGTGTGTGTGAGTCTTTTTCTATAAGTTAATTAGTTGGTGCTAGAAGATGGCGTCCAGATCTATCTCATAATCGCCTTGCTCCAGTGCGACGCGTTTCACCGGCCCGCGGGCGGCCGGTCGATGACACTAGGACCGACCACGGCCTTTACAAGAATCTGCTTTGAGTCACCTTAGGAATCCTATGGAAATCGATTTTCAGGCCATACAGGTACATGACCTTAAGGTTCGAGTGGGCGAATTGCGGAGGTATCTTTGACTACTCCAAGCTGCGGGATCGTTTAAGCGAAGTCGAAGGTTTGATGGCAGGACCTGAGTTTTGGGCTAACAAAGACCAAGCTCAAGCCCTTATCGAAGAAGCCACGCACTTGCGTTCGAAGGTGCTTCCCTTGGTCAATCTGATCCAGAAAGTCGATGACCTAGAAATTCTAAGAGATCTGGCGGAAGAAGAAGCAAACGTTAGTTCTCAAAGTGACGCCTTCAAGGAAGTAGAAAAAGAGTACGCACAGATCCAACAGGAGTTGGAAGACTTCGAACTCAGAATGCTTCTTTCAGGCGAGTTCGACCGGAACAATGCCTTCCTCACTATTCACGCCGGAGCGGGAGGAACTGAGTCATGCGACTGGGCCGAGATGCTTTTTCGGATGTACCAACGTTGGATCGAACGGAATGGCTACACAACTCAAATTGTCGATATCCAGGAAGGTGAGGAAGCTGGGATTAAATCAGTAACCGTATTGGTGACCGGAGAATTCGCCTACGGCTATCTTCAGACGGAACGCGGGGTTCATCGACTCGTACGCATATCGCCTTTCGATTCGAACAAACGCCGTCATACCTCTTTTGCAAGTGTTGATTCTGTTCCGGAATTAAAGGAAGAAGTAAATGTCGAGGTGAACGAGAAAGATCTCCTGATTGACACTTTTCGAAGTGGTGGCAAGGGCGGTCAGAACGTAAACAAAGTCGAAACAGCGGTGCGCATTACTCACGTGCCGACAGGAATTGTTGTCGCCTGCCAGGCAGAGCGGAGCCAGGGCCGTAATCGCCAGATGGCTTTCAGCATGCTGAAAGCAAAACTGTATCAGATTGAGCAAGATCGTAAACGCGCGGACTTGGACCGGCAGTATGGGGAGAAAGGTGATATCGCTTGGGGCAGTCAGATCCGATCGTATGTCTTTCAGCCTTACCAAATGGTCAAGGATCATCGAACGGGCATTGAGACCAGTGACGTATCTGCCGTGATGGACGGCGACATTGACGAATTTGTCGAGGGCAAATTACGCGGAGTTACAAAGGGAAACTCGTCCGAGACGGACCATCTGGAATAGGCGGCAGGAAAGGGAAGGCGCTCTCTGAGGCGACCGCCATCCACCGCGCAGGCCGGAGGTTTGCCCCTACCTGACCGTCATCTTTCTGGGAATTCTGCAGGTTTTCATCTCCGAGGCGATCGGTTCACTTGCGGGAGCAACTCCGAGAGCTGTCCTGACCAGGGGCCGCGAGTTGGAAGACTGGCAGCATTGATAGACGGCGATCAACCCAGCACGAAGTATATTTCCACGCAAACATGCTCACAAGGAGACCTACCACCATTCCTGTGGTGACGTCTGAGAAATAATGGGAGCTGAGGTAAACTCGCGACCATGCAATTGCAAAAGGCACTGGCAAGCAACTCCATCCATACCTCGGCTTAGCGAATACCAAGACTCCAAAAAAACCGAATGCCGCGCCGGCGTGTCCTGAGGGAAACGAATGATATTTGTTTTGAAACAGTAGTAAATGTTTGTCTCGCCAAGGACCATTCCATTCCTGAACCGCTTGGACGTTGTATGGTCGAGCCCGTCCGGCAACGATACGGACAGAATTGACCACTCCCCCGGCAATTGACGAAGATACCATCATGCAAATGGCTAGTTTGCAGGCTTTTTTCTGACGCCTGAACCATGCGATGATTAAGGCCACGGAAGCCAGGAGCATCAATTGCGGCCAATCCCCCGTGGCACTTAAAACGGAGGCAAATTGCCTGACGGAAGATGCCTGATTGGCGTCTGCCCAGGCTTTGATCAAGCCGTCCGACCAAAAGCTTGCAATCGATAAGAAAGCGCCCAAAAGAAGAAGCCCCGTGCAAAACAACCAATATCGTCGATTTGACATTCGTAACGGATAGGAATGGTCAAGTCTGTTCAACTTGCATTCTTTTTCGTTGCATCTCTCTTGTTCTTCTCATTGGGAAACTGGTCACTTCCTCTGATTGATCGAGATGAGCCTCGTTTCGCGGAAGCTTCTCGGGAGATGCTCCAAAGCGGTGACTTCCTCATTCCAAGATTGAACGGAGAGTTTCGCTTCGATAAACCACCCCTCATCTACTGGTGCCAGGCGCTTTCATTTCAACTTTTTGGAGCTAACGACTTTTCGGCGCGTCTACCCTCATCCTTTTTTGCCGCCCTGACAGGCATGGCAACGATCGTATGGGCAACACGTCTCTTTGGGGACAGGACGGGTTGGTTGGCCGGTATTGTGTTCGCCACTTCGCTACAGGTTGTTATTCACGGCAGGGCTGCGGTCGCCGATATGCCGATGGTATTTTTCTTTGCTGTGTCCACGTGGGCCGCCTGGGAACGCAAGTGCTGTCCTGGAGAAAAAAGGTGGTGGTGGGCGTTCTATCTTTCTGTAGCACTTGGTTTTTTAGCCAAAGGTCCGGTGGCATTGTTACCGGTCTTGCTCATGCCACTGTTTTGTTCAGTCAAACGTTCTCGATACTCGATCAATCCGGCTTCGGCAATCAGAGGAACGGCCCTTGCAATTGCCGTCATCGGGTTCTGGGGTGTTCCCGCTCTGATTGTTACGAACGGTCAATTTTTCTCGGTTGGGATCGGAAAACATGTAATAGATCGATCACTACACCCCATGGAAAGTCACGGAGTTGCGGGCTGGCTTGGCTATCTTGCGTTTCTTCCGTTCTATTTTGTGTCGACATTTCTGAGCTTTTTCCCGTGGTCGATCTTTTTACCTTCGGTTTTGAGCAGACTGAGAAGAGAACGGACGGCTGAAGAAACTTATCTGTTTCTAGCAATCGCCGTTGTATTTTTTCTTTTTACTCTGCTTCAAACCAAATTACCCCACTACATACTTCCGGCGTTTCCGATGCTGTCTATTTTAGTTGCCGCGCGGCTATCAACCAAAATGGGGCTGACAATTGCCTCCTCGATGATTATTGCATGTGCAGGGATTGCTCTTTTCGGTTTTCCAGCAATCGCGCCTTTGTTCGTTTCAAAGCGGATCGCGCAAGATGCCCTACCCCTGATCAGTCCGGAGACACGAACGGCATCCGTCGATTACGATGAGCAGAGCTTGATCTGGTACCTGCGCTCTAAAGTTCGCCCGTTTCATCGTCGTATAAGCGTCAATGAATTGGACAATTTCATGCAGAAACCGGGCCCAGCGCTCTGTGTCATGAATTCTCTGCTACTCGGCAAGACGCGAATTGATCCTGCATGGCGGTCCTTCACGGTTTCCGGCCGCAATTTCGCGCGCTGGCACCTTCGGACACACCATTTTTTCGGGCTCGCATTGCCTTTACCTTCGCCCGAATACTTGAACCTGTCGGCGTTCTTTAAACAATAAGCCAGATTTCGGCCTGGCATTGTAAGTATGCTGGCAGCAAGGTGCTTTCCTTGCTGGAAAAAGCAGGTTAAAATTCTATATCCTCATGAAGAAATTACTGACGGTTATCGCAGTCTTCGCGATCTCGATTCATTACGCAAAAGCGGATTTCATTTTGAAAGAGGATATTGAGAGTGCAGGCCAAGTTGAGCCAATGACACTTTATCTTAAAGAAATGAAATGCCGGCTCGATGTGAGTGCGCGAACAAGCGCCATTATTGATTCCGCAACGGGCGATATGATTGTGCTAATACCCCAGCAGAAAATTTATCTGAGAATCAGTGCCGAGCAGCTTAAGGCACAAGCGGACGCTATGAAAAACATTGCGGCCGGGCAAGGTTCCAAAAATGACATTCAATTAACACCGACAGGCAATCGGCAGACAATCAGCGGGCATGATACCGAGGAGTACCAAGCAACGATCAATGGCGTGAAGAGCAAGATTTTCATTGCCAAAGATTTTCCAGATTATCTTCCGTTGGTCACGGCGCTTTACAACCTGCAAAATGGGCCGGGCTTGGAAGCATTTCGAATGATGCCCATTCCTCCCGAAAAGTATCCGGGTATGCCGATGCGGACCGAGGTGGACGTCATGGGTCAGAAGATTACAACCACTGTCACTTCAGTCGAGCAGGTACCGATAGCTGATAGCGAGTTTTCTGTCCCTTCGGACTTCAAAGAACTTAGCGCAAGTAAATTGCTGAATGGAGCACATCCGAAAACGCAATAATGTTTACGGGGATAAATTCTGAAAACCAGGGTCCATTGAATGTGTGTCGGCCCGTAAACGCCAGATTGATTCTCGCATCCAAATCCCCGAGGAGGCTTGAGCTGTTATTAGCAGCAGGCTTCTCCCCTTTCGTTGTTGCTGCAGAGATTGACGAGTCTCGGGCTGCATACCTTGCGCCTTCCGAGCTCGCACGGTTCAATGCTTTTCAGAAGGCAACAGCCGTAGGTGTCCAGTACCCTGGTGAGATCGTTCTCGGCGCCGATACCGTTGTGGTTGTCGACAATGTTGTTTTTGGAAAGCCGAGAGACCTGGACGAGGCACGTTGGATGCTCAGACTCCTATCAGGGCGGGCGCACGATGTGGTTACAGGAATCGTAGTTGTCCATCAACAGTTAGGCAGGTCCATAACAGATTGGGTCTGGACGGAAGTCATGTTTCCTCCTCTTTCAGAAAACCGGGTTCAACGTTATGTTGAGGTCGTCAGCCCTCTGGATAAAGCGGGCGGATATGCGGCCCAGAATTCTTCAGATCAGATCATCAGCAGCTATCGAGGGTCTTTCACCAATATTGTCGGATTGCCGATGGAGCGAACTGTGGAAGTCCTTCGCGATTTCGGCATTATTTCAGCACACGATCCAGACAGGCTCCGCCTTACGCCGCTACATGCTTAAGTCTCTTGCAAAATACGCCGATATCGGGCTGCTCATCGGCCGCATTATCGTGGGGATCATCTTCTTGCTTTTCGGCTGGCGCGAACTGGCCGGAGGTCAACCTGCGTGGGCGCGGTTAGGTCATGCAATGAGCAGCCTTGGGATTCATCTGTTTCCGCCGGTCTGGGGACTGGTTGCTGCGCTCAGTGAGTTCTGTGGCGGGATCCTCTTGATACTAGGCTTTTTCTTTCGTGTCGCTGCGCTGTTTATTACAATCACAATGCTCGTTGCCGCAATTTGGAGCTTCCGATCGCATCCGCACGATTTTAATCTCTTTTCGAGGCCGCTGGAAATGCTAGCTATCAATATCGTATTCTTGTTTGTCGGTCCTGGTAAATACAGTTTTGATCGCGGTTAGCATTTTCGAGTGATGACAGAGAATAGATGAGGGCAGGCTCGCGGGAAACTGGCGAGAGAAGACGACCACCGAACCTCAAAGTAACTTGTAAAAGAATAGAAAATGAGTTGGTTGCTGTATGACCCCAGAAGAACGACAATTAATAACCGATCTATTCGACCGGATCGGCCAGGCGAGTAATCAACCGAAGGACGGTGAAGCAGATCAACTGATACGGGGCAAAATTGCCGCTAATCCTTCTGCTGCCTATTCAATGGTGCAAAGTACGCTTGTGCT
>JAFAXJ010000513.1 GCA_019241095.1 Verrucomicrobiota bacterium
AGATCATCTCCGATTTGCCGGTGCATACCGGTCTGTACGCTTTGAAAGCAAGCTCATGGATATTGATAGGACCGGATCTTACCCTTCTTCAAAAAGCCTCGAAAAACGGGGGTCATGCAGGGTTGGAAACAAATAGGCTGTTTCAGGGATGTCGAACTCATCTTCCGGCTGCCGCCGATCTATTCTGGTATGCAGACGGTAACATTATATTACGTCCGCTGAAGGGGACACCCTTTAGACTTACGCCGGAAGCCACTCAGATCAGGGCTACCTGCGGCTGTCTTAATTTCGATGGGAAACGCCTGCGAGACACAATATTTACGGCGACCGATAGCGTTGAGGAGGGTTTGCCGCTAGAACGGGATGCCGTAAAACTTACGGGCAGCAAGACCGTGGGGTATATTGCCGCTCGAGTTGGGCTCACACAGCTTTGGCGAGTAAGCAGAGATTTTTCGAACGACTGGCCTGTTGCCGATTTAGTTTACGGATATTTAAACGAGGGCAAAGCTTTTGGAATTCAACCTCAGGATCTGGATAAGCTTGTTTCCACAGCCGAACTGATTCTCGATCGTCAGACGGCAACCGACGCTTTGCAGGCGGCGGTAAGCTTTCGTGTCTCGGACCCGGACCGAATCCAACATCTGATCGATGAGGTCGTGCGCGAGAAGCTGCCTGATAGCTGCCGTAAAACTTCTGTGGGTGACGTTCAGGCGTACATCATGAATAATCGAAGGCATGCGTTGATGTATTTCGGCCTTTTTGGCAGCAATCTGCTAATGGCTTGGAACGAATCGGCTTTTCTGGACCTTGTACATCGTCTTCGCAAACCCGTCGGCGACTTGGAGAAGAATGAGACATATCGAAACGCAGTAAAATTGGTTCCACCCGCAAATGATGTGTTTGCGTTTATTGATACACAGACCGGTTTTAACCGCTTGTACGAGGCCATCCGACCGATGCTTGTGTTCAGTGCTGCTGTCGTGCCGCAATTAGGTGATTACATCGACGCGGGAAACTTGCCTGATTGCGAAGAGATAAGCAGGCATCTCAGCCCGATTGTGCTCTCACGCTCAAGAGTAAAGGGTGGTTTTATGGATGAGTCCACTGGGCCGATAACCGCCTACCAAGCGACTTTGCTTCTGATTGGAGCAACTTTTCTTACGGGAATGACGCATTGAGGCGATGACGCATTGAGGCAACCAATCACGCTCAGAGCAAAGGCCGTTTCTTAAGCATCGTGACGAACGCGCGAGCAACCGGCGTTTGACTGCGAGTTCGTCGCTGTATCAAACCGATGGGGCGCCAGGTGTCCACAGACTCAATTTCAATAGGGATGATACTTCCGCGTTGGCTTTCTTCATCAACCGTGGCTAGCGGAACAATAGAGATCCCGTGTTCTATCGCAACGGCTCGCTTGACAGTCTCTATACTGTCGAATTCCATACAACGTTTGATCGTAACCTTGTAAGTACGAAATAAGCGGTCTATCGCCTTCCGCGTTGGCTGATCAAAAGCGAAAGAGATAAATCTTTCATTCTGGAGTGCTTCAATTGGAACGCTTCTGCGATTGGATAGTCGATGGCTAGGAGGACAGATCAAGACCAGTTTATCTTTCCAATGGCTTTCAATCGTGAGCCCCTTTCGCCGCACGGGATAGGCAACTAGTCCTAAATCAACGACGCTTTCTGAAACTTTCTGGTAAACTTGCGCCGACCGAAGATATAGCACGGATATCTCAACGGCAGGGTAAGACTTGCGGAAGGCTTTGAGATTTCGAGGGAGTTCGTGCAGGCCGATGCTATGCACAGTCGCAATCTTTAGCTCGCCCGCTACCGTTGCTTGTAATTCCTGCAGCCTGTCCCCTAAGCTGTCGTAAGCTGTAAGAATTTCTCGGCTGGTTTTCAGAAAAACTCTACCCTCAGTTGTCGTCGAAAAATTCTTTTTCCCGCGCTCGATAAGTGAAACTTTGAATTTTCTTTCCAAAGCACGAATTTGCTGGCTGACAGCGCTTTGAGTAATGGAGTTGAGCTCCGCAGCCTTTGAAAAACTTGATGTCTCAACGAGATCGCAAAAGATTTTTAGAGTTTCGATCTGCATCAGGAAATTGTGCAACGGCAGAAAGAAACTAAATTTGGCTAACAGGCGAGTCAATGCAGGCTAAGATCAGCGAGAATTTGGCGAAGGTTCAGGCAGCTATT
>JAFAXJ010000410.1 GCA_019241095.1 Verrucomicrobiota bacterium
GTATAATAGCTCCAGAAGATTTGTCGGTGTCACCAGTTCAGCAGTTGAAACTTATTCCCCCAGCCACTCCATTCGCGTCATAACGCTCCCGGCCTAGTTGTCCTGATAGCCGACATAAGTCGTTATACGTGGGGTAATTTGTACTCCAAAGCCCGTATTGACAATCGCGCTGTCGTGGCCTTCGCCGGCCCGAAGAAGGTTGCGGTCGCTCCGCCAAAAAGCGGAGCGCTAACGGTAATGGGAAGATTGGAGCATTTATATTCATGTTCCCATGCGGCAGTTAGGAACGGAATGATCGTTATGTTTCCTGCGCGCCAGGCGTAGGAAGCCTGAAATCCTAAATCTGTTCTCAACGAATTCTGGGAGTCGGAATGGATTTGCAGGGGCAGTATCGAGCCTTGCTCGTTGAAGCCATTGATATTTACGTAGGTGTATTGAATTGCCCGGTAGGACCGACTGTAAAACTGCCAAAATGGAAATTGTAACCGGCCCCGAGAAACGTGCTGAATTCTTCTCCATCGGTGTTGCCAGTTGCAGTTCCGATCAACGCCTCACGACTCGTGTCGTAGCTTTGTATCCACCAAAACGGCCGCGTTGATATAGAATCCATGATCGAAATAGCTGGCGTATAACCCTCCACGTCCGGAGTCCACATCGATATGGCCCTGGTCGGAGATCGGTCCAAGTATGAGCGTAAATGCCAAATAGTCCTTGTGCGAAATGGTCGGTAATTCGGTAGTCGATGCCGAGCGTCACTCCTCCAGTCGTAAAACGATAACCTTTCGCAAAGCTGTCATCCCCGATGTCGACGAAATTTCCCCAACCGTTCACCCATACTCCGCAGCGATTTTCCGGAGTAGCTTGTAGGACCGGTGGTGTTTCGACCACAGCTTTTCCGGACTTTCAGCACTTAAACTGGAGCAGAATTACATCGCTTCCTCAACCTAACACGTTTCCGTGTCCGTTTTTGTAGGCAAAAGCGCAGGGCGTATGTACTAGTATGGGAAAAGCGGAAGCGAGGAAATTATTTCAGAGGAAAGCGTGCAATAGCTCCGAGTTAGACAAATGTCAGCGACTGGCCAAAACAGGCCAGCACTCTCAGTTTGTGGACAGTGCGTAATAGGAACGCTTTGGTTGTCTTAAATTGAGAGCCGGCAGACGGATTCGAACCGACGACCTGCTGATTACAAATCAGCTGCTCTACCAGCTGAGCTATACCGGCTTTGATTGGGCGAGCTGGAACAAATCATGTTTTGGTATCTGATGCCATCAGAATTTGGCAGGGCGACAAGAAGTAAAGGACTGCAGCAAGGACGCGTTTAGCGGATTCCAGATATCTCCCAGAGCACATCTCTGGATAAATCCTGGGGCAAGAACCAAAAAGGGGGACTTAGTAAGTTCGCCACGCTTGGTGCAAGCCCTGGGGCAAAACGGGCAACAAACTGCTCTAAACGCATCCGTTTGTTCAGCCACCATCGGGCACTCCCATTCTGAATCAAATACTCATAATGGCGCACAACGTCCGACGGCGAATGGCGGCTTACAACCTTAAGCATCTCTCGCCATCGCCTTACTCCGCCCGTACCGGATTTATGGCCTTCGTGGATTCGGTAACGGGAGAGTAAAGCATCAATCTTGATGAACCGGCAGACCCGGCTTGCGCGCAAAAACCAGTCCCAGTCGAACCCGTAGTTCAACGTTGTGTCGAGCTCTCCGACCAGTTCCCAGGCCTTGCGCGTCCAAAATACGCTGGGCTGGTCCAGAAAATCTGTTCTTTGCAGCAATTCAGGTTGGAAAGGCATTGCCAGCCGGAGTTCTCGCGAGTTTGTTCGATCATTGAACATCTCACATTGGCCATACAGCACGACCGGCTCCGTCAAGAACTGCTCCAACCCACACGCAATTGTCTGTAGGGTCATCGGGAGATGCAGATCATCACTGTTGAGCCAGCCAAAGATCTCTCCATTCGCCCGCCGAAAACCTTCGTTAATGGCGGCAGCCTGGCCTGAATCCTTGTGAGACCGCCAAAAATCAAGGCGGGAATGATATTTGTTCAGGATCTCGACTGTTTTATCGCTGCTGCCGCCGTCTAGAACGAAATATTCCAATTTTGGATAGTGCTGATCAAGAACACTCAGCAACGTTTCTTCGATAAATCGCGCTTGATTATAGGATGGAGTGACTAGTGAAATCTTGGGACAGATCACGATTGATTATTCGGTTGTTGCTG
>JAFAXJ010000066.1 GCA_019241095.1 Verrucomicrobiota bacterium
GCCGCCTCCCATTGTCAAGGTTCCCGACTCTTCTCCTTCGGATTTTGAACTTTTGGCAAGACCAAAATCGATCACCTTAACGACCTTTTCCCCCTCTTCATCGACCAGCATCAAGTTGGCGGGTTTCAGGTCTCGATGCACCAATTCCTGTTTGGCAGCAGCAGCAAGGGCTTTACAGACTTGAAGCGTGATTCCGAGCGCCTCTACCGGCTCCAAAACGCCTTTCCGCTTCATGTATGCTTCGACAGTCTCGCCGTCGATGAACTCCATGGCGTAAAAGTAGGAGTCCTTGTCGGTGCCAAGATGGAAAACCGAAGCTACATTCTGATGCCGAAGCGCGGCTGCTGCGCGAGCCTCACGTAAAAATCGTTGACGGGCGACATCGCTCCCAAGGTAAGTGCCATTGATGACTTTCAGGGCGACCGGGCATCGCAGGCTGGTGTCATAGGCCTTGTACGTGATGCCCATCGAGCCTCGACCCAATTCCCATAGTGTGCCGTCATCCCGACGCAAAACCTCATAATGCTGGTAGCGTTCAGCAGCAGCCATTTTAATTAGTTGTTAATTAAGCAGAATTTTGGAAGAACAAGAAGGAGAAATCAGTTGGCAGCTAGGAGCCGCAGCTTCGTTCAGCGGGTGAAGGGGGATGGAGAGGCGAGAGAGTCGAAAGAAAGGAGCCAGGAGTCAATGAGCGCGTCCTGAGATGGACGCAAGAGTTTTAGCCCAGCACTTCAGCGCTGACGCTGGAGCATGCTCCGGGGCTCGGTTTCAGGTTTTGGATCGGAGCAACGCCAGGTCTGCGTCGACCATGATCTGGACCAACTGTTCAAATCGGACTTTCGCTTCCCAATGCAGTTCGCGTTTCGCCTTCGCCGGATTGCCAATCAGCAGGTCCACTTCAGCTGGTCGCTCATAGCGTTTGTCGTAACGCACATATTTTTCCCAATCTAAACCCACATGCGCGAATGCGCGTTCGATAAACTCGCGAACGGTATGGGTCTCGTTGGTAGCGAGGACGTAATTGTCTGGCTGGTCCTGTTGCAGGATTCGCCACATCCCTTCCACATATTCCGGGGCATATCCCCAATCTCGTTTCGCGTCGAGGTTTCCGAGATAAATGAACTCGTCCAAGCCGAGCTTGATACGCGCAACGGCTCTCGTGATTTTGCGCGTTACGAAAGTTTCACCGCGCCGCGGGCTTTCGTGATTAAAAAGGATGCCGTTGCTCGCATGTAATCCATAGCTTTCCCGATAATTGACTGTCACCCAATACGAAAAAACTTTTGCGACTGCGTACGGACTGCGAGGCCAGAAAGGGGTGCGTTCAGTCTGGGGAATTTCCTGTACCCGTCCAAACATCTCACTGCTCGATGCCTGGTAAAATCGGGGACGCACGCCCGATTCACGGATCGCTTCCAGGATGCGAATCGTTCCGACTGCTGTTATGTCCGACGTGTATTCCGGGATGTCGAAGCTGACCCTTACATGGCTTTGGGCGCCCAGGTGGTAGATTTCGTCCGGTTGAAGTTCGTACAGCAATTTAACGAGGTTTACTGAGTCTGACAGATCGCCATAATGCAGGAATAATCTAACTCCATGGACATGCGGATCCTGGTACAGATGATCGATACGTGCGGTATTGAATGAACTTGCCCGTCTGATGATACCATGAACCTCATATCCCTTTGATAACAGCAAATCTGCCAGGTAAGAACCGTCCTGACCTGTAATTCCAGTAATGAGCGCCTTTTTCATGCTGCAACTCCAGTTGCCGAAAAACTGCCGGAGAAAAACAAGAGAATGGTCTGTCGCAACGAATCGTCAACGCATTAGTAATGCACGACCTTATTTCTCTTGCAGCAATAGTATTTAGCTCTTAAAGACGCGCAGGCTCGGTAAGTTTATGTGCGGAATCGCTGGATTTGTAGGCGCGGGTAGCATGAAGGATCTGGAGCGCATGACCCGATTGCTAGCCCATCGCGGACCGGATGGAGAAGCTTTACGGGTCGATTCACCTGTTTATTTAGGCCATCGACGTCTTGCTGTTATCGATCCAGAAGGGGGACGGCAACCAATGAGCACGCCTGACGGCCGTTACTCGATCGTCTTCAACGGCGAGATTTATAACTTCCTTGAGCTCAGGAATGAGCTAATCCAAAAAGGTTACCGATTCAGTTCCGATCATTCAGACACTGAAACGCTGCTTATCGGATTTGCCAACGCCCGGGAAAAGATCTTTGACCGGCTTAATGGAATGTGGTCATGCGTCATTTACGATCGAGCTGAAGGGCTGCTAGTCGGTGCCAGAGACCGATTTGGGAAAAAACCTTTGTACTATTATCACCAAGGGCGACACTTCGGGTTTGCTTCTGAGCTGACCTCCCTTCTGCAACATCCAAAGGCGCCGAAATCGGTCTCACAGCTTTCACTGCAGAAATATTTTGCTTACGGCTACATCCCTTCGCCAAGAACGATCATTGAGGGCATTTCAAAGCTGCCGGGCGGTTTTTGGTTTCAGTTTGATATCCGTTCTGGTGAACTGCGCTTGCATCGATATTGGGATTATTTGCCGGAACCGTCCAATCGAGAAAAGGATGCGCAAGCGCTTGCAGATGAGCTTTTGGTTCATTTAAGCCAGGCCGTTCGCAGACGGCTGGTTTCGGACGTGCCGCTTGGGGTTTTCTTAAGCGGCGGAATCGATTCTTCGTCGGTCGCAGCGATTGCTAAACAGAAAATTTCTGAACTGAAAACGTTCACAATTGGTTTTCAGGAAGCAAGTTTCGATGAAAGTCAGTACGCAAAACGGATGGCCGCTGAGCTAAAGACCGACCATCACGTTCAGTATCTGTCGCTGGAAAAATCAAAGGAAGTTTTGCTTTCCATTGTTGATCGCCTGGATGAACCCCTTGGTGACTCTTCCCTGTTGCCTACTTTCCTGTTGTGCCGTTTCGCTCGTGAACAGGTTACGGTCGCGTTAGCAGGAGATGGAGGGGACGAACTGTTCTGTGGTTATGACCCGTTTAAGGTTCTCCGACGCGCAGACTTCTACTCAAAGCTGATGCCAAAACCCGCGCATTTCTGCGTCCGCCTTTTTGCGAGCCAACTTCCGGTCAGCATGCGTAATATCAGCTTCGACTTCAAATTGAAGCGGACGCTCCGTGGACTTTCCTTTCCGCAAAAATATTGGGCTCCTGTTTGGATGGGACCTTTGGAGCCGAAGGACATCCGAGCCCTGTTTCACACCAAAATAAGTCTCGAAGAGCTATACTCAGAGGCTATTGAGGTCTGGGACAGCTGTCGTCATCTGGATCTGGTTACGCGCATCCAGAAGTTCTTCATCAAATTGTACCTCCAAGATTGTGTCCTTACGAAGGTCGATCGCGCGAGCATGATGAACGGGCTTGAGGTGCGCTGTCCTTATCTGGACTACGATCTGGTAGAGTTTGCTCGCAAGCTGCCTTCGCATTGGAAACTGCGCAATGGGGTCACCAAATGGATTCTCAAGCGAGCCTTGGATAGAGTTCTGCCCAGACAGATCCTTCATCGTCCGAAGAAGGGCTTTGGGGTGCCCATCGCCAGATGGTTTAAAGATGGATCAATTTTAGAGCTTTCTGAGAAACGTCTTACTTCCGCACGGTTCCGGGCAGGGTATTTTGAACGCAAACTGTACGAGCACCGGATGGGAATAGCTGACCATCGACTCTATCTTTGGAACAGTTGGTTGCTGAACCAATGGCTGGCCAAGTAGACCATTCTGAACCGTTCATTTCCAGTTTTGGTCGTCTTTTTTAGGTCTTGCCTCATCCCGGCTGCTTCCATAACCTGCAAGGCTTTGTATGAATGCGCATCTCATGCAGCTGACGTCCGCCGTCCTTGCAGGAGGACTTTTATTGACAGGTTGTGAGAATTTGTCGCCGGGTGCGAACGGCGCTTTGTTTGGGGCTGGAGCTGGCGCACTAGCAGGTGGTATTGCCAAAGCCGCTGGTGCGAGCGACACGTCGGCGGTAGCGATCGGCCTTGCCACAGGTGCTGCAGTTGGCGTTGCCGCTTATGTTATCGCCAAGCATGAAGCGACCGAAAGGCAGCGTCGCGTTGCCGAGGAACGTGCACGGCTGGCCTATCAACAAATGCAAGCTCAAGCCCGGAGAACGAATCAGCCGCAACAAAGAACGCGTTATATCGCCGTGGACACAGCGCGGGAAAGCAATTCAACTGGCGCGAGATCCGTCATGGTCTTTGACACACAAACGCAACAGGTCGTCGGTAACAATGTGTACGATGTAAAGGAAGTGCCTAAAGAGGGGACAGTCACAAAGTTCGACACCATTTCCGCTGAATACGTTGGATCGGGAACTTAAAACGGCGTTAGGATTTTCTTAAAGAGAAAGCCCGGTTAGCTGGCAAAGACTTTGTTCTTTCAAGAGCTGGGCCGCCGGAGAGCGATGCTCTGCCGCGCTAGACTGCTGGTGATCATCAAGGGTCTTTCATAGAGCTCCGATAATAACGATCTGGTCTGCAGTTGAGCTGAGTAAAATGACGCTATCAGAAGATGCAATTGACAAGCCCGTCTTCGAAAGACCCTTGAAGAGCACCAGCAATATAGCGC
>JAFAXJ010000088.1 GCA_019241095.1 Verrucomicrobiota bacterium
TCCATTTCCAGGTATGGTTTTCCCAAGATTGTTAACCAGGATGGCGGGTTGCGAATCAGGATCGAAGGTCTGGAGGTGCAGACTTTATATGCTTACATTGACCGTGGAGGGATGAGAGAACTGGCGGGAGTGGCGGTTTATACGCGCGATTCGCTGGACACTCTGGTAATTCTTCATATTGCGGTAAAACCGGAGTTCTGTTTCTCAAGCGGCTATAAAAATGAGCTCATTTTGATCCGCATCCTTACGCAATTGAGAGCCGTTGCGAAACGCATCAAAGGAATCAAAAAACTTTTTTTCCTTTATTCCGAAAAGGAAGTCTCCCGCGCGTGGGCTTAAACGATGTTAGCCAATATTACGGCCTACATTGACGATTTCTTAAGGACCACGGAGATCGAGGATTACCCGAACGCACTGAACGGTCTACAGCTGCAAAACAGTGGCAAGATTACCAAGATAGGAGCCGCCGTAGACGCGAGCGAGGCGGCGATCCAATCAGCAATAGCTGATAGTGTAGATCTACTGTTGGTCCATCACGGACTGTTCTGGGTAGGGCTAAAAAGCATAGTGGGCGCAACGCGTCGCAAGCTGGCTCGTGCTATCTCGGGCGACATAGCGATTTACAGTGCCCACTTACCACTGGATATCCATCCTGAAATCGGAAATAATGTCCTTGTTGCCAGAGCATTGGGGTTCAGCAAACTGGAACCGTTTCTGTTCCACAACGGTGTTCTATGCGGGACTGTTGCCAGCGTGGAGTTGTCGCGCGCTGATTTGCTTCAAAGACTTGAAAGCTTGTTTGGAAGGACTCCCTGGGTATGTGCAGCTGGCCCCGAAATCATCAGCCGCATCGGCATCGTTACTGGAGGCGCAGGGAACTATGTCGAACAGGTTGCCAGCGAGAATATTGACACTTATTTGAGCGGAGAAGGACCGCATCACACCTTTACTTTAGCCCAAGAGCTAGGCATTAATTTAATTTACGCCGGCCATTACGCGACCGAAACGTTCGGAGTCAGGGCGCTCGCGGAGAGAGTTGCCAAGGAATTTAGCTTGCCTTGGTGTTTCATTGATTTGCCTTCGGGTCTGTAAGGTGGTTGATCGAACTTTTTTTATTAAAGATCCCCTCCAATGCGCGCGCACCCTTGTGGGTTGCGAGTTGGTCTGGGGTGAAACAGCGGGGATCATTGTCGAAACCGAAGCTTATGCTGAATCAGGCGATGAAGCATCTCACACATTTCTGCGACGATTGACTCGGAATTTTATTACCGAAAAGCCCGCTGGCGCACTGTACGTCTACCTGAATTACGGTGTACATTGGCTGCTTAATTTTCTGACGAAAGGGCCTGCAGCAAACGGCTTCGTGTTGATCCGGGCGCTGGAACCGACCAGGGGCTGCTCTGTAATGCGAAAAAGGCGGGGATTAAATGAAAGGTCCAACCTTTGTTCAGGCCCTGGCAAACTCACTCAGGCGCTTGGTATTGATGGAACCTTAAACGGCAAAGATTTTTTCTCGCTTTCTGGCGTTGCGATCCACGCTCCAATCGCTGCTTCTGAAATCGAAACAGATCGAAGAATTGGCATCACAAAATCGGCTGACTTTGAATGGCGTTTTCTTATGGCGGGTTCGCGTTTTGTGAGCGTATCAAAAGCAAAAACCCGCCCCAGAGCCGACTGAGGCGGGTACAAATCCTCCTAAGGCCGAGACCTTATTTGGACATACCTGTGGTTGAAGGTGCTGGTGGTGGCGGCGGAGGTGTCTCCTTCTTAGCACAAGCCGAAATGCCAAGCGCCGTAGCGGCCAAAGCCACTAAAGTCAAATATTTAACAATGTTCATAGTCTCGCCTCCTTTCTTAGCTAGCAGCCATTCCGTATTAGGCTACAGACTCGGAGGATACAAATGGATTTTACGAAATTTGTTTGAGGGCGCTCTCGCTCGTAAATGCCAGAGCAGGAAGCTTTAGGGAAAACTCTCGCTCGAATTCTCCCTCAGCTGACGATCTCGACTTCGGTGCCGACATCAACGATCTCAAACAACTCGATCACATCCGCGTTTCGCATTCGTATACATCCATGACTCGCGGGAGAGCCCACGAGCTCTGCCTGATTTGTGCCATGAATGTAAATGAACCTACTCCTGGTGTTCGCGTTGTGAGGCTCCCGGCCATCTAACCAGAGTATGCGCGACATGATTAAATCGGCATCGGTTTTTGATGGATCGATATCGCCGACGGGCTTTCTGCCGCGATAAACGGTCTCAGCTGGATTTCCATCCCCAATTTTTTCGCAAATCCGGAAAAGCCCCGTGGGCGTTTTGAAACTACCCAACTCGCATCCCAATCCGTGGGCAGAGGTAGAGACCTGTTTCTCCAATAGCAACTGGACCCCCGCATACAATCTGAGTGATTGGACTTCCGGATGAATGATGATCTTGAGCATATCCATATTCGGTCTTAAGCTCGCAAACGTTGAATACAGGTTTTCATGTTGCAATTGTTGGCGCTACTGGGGCGGTCGGTGCGGAGTTGATAAAGCTGTTAGAGCATCGCGATTTTCCGGTTAAGGATGCAACTCTTTTGGCATCGCAGAAATCTGCTGGAACGCTGCTCAAATTCAAGGGTACGGACACGAAAGTTCAGGCCCTCACCGATCGTTCTTTCGACGGTGTTGATCTCGCACTTTTCAGCGCCGGTGCGGCGACCTAGAGAGAGTTTGGACCGGCTGCCCTAAGGGCCGGTGCTACGGTCGTGGACAATTCATCGGCATTCCGAATGGACGGGCAGATCCCGTTAGTTGTTCCTGAAATAAACGCCGAGGACCTGAGAGAGCATCAAGGCATCATAGCCAACCCAAACTGCACGACCGTTGTGTCGCTCATGGCTCTCTTTCCGCTTCACCAACGGTTTCGGGTTACTCGGGTGATAGCCGCAAGCTATCAGGCCGTCTCGGGCGCGGGCGCAAGGGCTGTTCATGAACTTTCAGCGCAGGTCAGGTCTCATCTTGCCGGCCAATCCCTGGTACCGGAAGTATTTGCTCATCCGATTGCTTTTAATGTGTTCCCGCAAGTGGACCTGTTCCTTGATGGGGGATACACAAAGGAAGAGGTTAAATTTGTCAATGAAAGTCGGAAGATCATGCATCATCCGCACTTGCGCGCCTCTATTACGTGCGTACGCGTGCCAGTTTTCCGCTGTCATTCAGTCGCGATCAATGCCGAGTTTGAGGAACCAGTCTCGGTCAAGGCGGCTCGGGATGCGCTATCTCGTTTTCCAGGGATCGATGTAGTCGATGACCCGTCCGCGGATTTCTATCCGACGCCCCTCAATGTGATGGGTAAAAACAATTGCCAAGTTGGCCGATTGAGGATCGACACGGCTCTAAACAATGGCTTGGCGTTCTGGGTCTGTGGAGACCAACTCCTGAAGGGCGCCGCACTGAATGCTGTGCAGATCGCCGAGAGCTTAATCAAACAAGGTCTGTGCTGAGCAACTTAAGGTATTTGTGCTGGCTCGCGGGCGGTGAAGGCGCAATCATCTCGTAAAGATGCGCTCGCGATCAACAGCTCGATGAGCGAACTGAGAAAGGTCGTACCTGCCGCAGGGTCATATGTCTCCGAGGGCAACTTTTTTGATTCATCATGGCAACAATCTTTCTGGGGGGGCCAACTACGCGAGGTTGCGTTCAGTAAAAGCCAAGTATGATCCCGCAGGCCTCTTTTTCGTTCATCACGGTGTAGGTAGCGAAGTGTGGAGTGCCGACGGGTTTGAACGTCTGACATGATGAATCTGTCCGGAGTCTCCGGCCCAGGAAGACTTGCCCGTGCTCGCATCGGTTCTACATGAACCACAGGCTCTATGGCCTCATGGGTTCTATGTGTCTCATGTGACTTATGGGGTGCCCCAGGCGTCCAACATGCTATTTTTTTATCAATGATGATTTCGAAGCAAAGCCGCCGGGCTATCCTCTCCGCCTTTTTTGCTTGTGGTTTTCTAAGCACTGCTTGGATCGTTCATATCCCCAGAATTAAAGGGCTTCTCTCACTGAGTGATGGTCAGCTTGGTCTCTGTCTGTGGGCAGCCACATTGGGTCTGCTTTTAGGGATGAGTATCGGCGGATGGATGGTTGAAAGATTTTATAGTCAATTCGTTACCGGCTTCGCGATGATCGCGCTAGGGATCGCAACAATCCTCGCAGTATGCAGTAAAAGTGTAGTCTGGCTGGTTTTAGCGCTTTTGCCTTTCGGCTTCTTTGCTGGACTTCTAGATGTCTCGATGAACTCCCAGGCTGCCGCTTTCGAGCAGCGGTTCCGGCAAGCTGCAATGTCTTCCTTTCATGCATTTTATAGCATTGGCGGTTTAGCTGGCGCGCTTGCGGGAGCGTGTTTTCTTGCGTTACAAACGTCTCCGTTGATCCACGCTTTAGTGATCTCGATACCGTTCATTTTCTGGGGCGGGATGATACAGCAGTTTCTGCTTCCGGAACAAAAATCGGTATCTAAGAAGGATTTCTTTATCAGTTTACCTACGTTAGGCCTTCTGCCGCTGGCTTTGATGGCTTTCACGTTTTTCCTGGCAGAAGGCGCAATCTTTGATTGGGCCGGCGTTTACCTGAAGACTGACATTGGTGTCACGACTTCAGCGGCAGGCTTAGGGTATGGCACTTTCTCGCTCGCGATGGCCATAGGGCGACTATTTGGAGATTCTTGGGTCGCGCGCTTAGGCACGCTTTCCGTATTCATATTCGGTGCGTTGCTCGGAGCATCTGGCCTCGTGCTGGCTTGTTATGTCAGAAATTACGCAATTGCCGTGTTCGGCTTTGGATTGTTTGGCCTTGGTTTGGCCAATTGTGTACCGTTGATTTTTTCTGCTGCAGCAAAGCACAGCAGCTCCGGTTTCGGGAGATCAATTGCCTCTGTCGCGTCCGCGGGCTACTTCGGGCTTTTTGTCGGTCCTCCGCTGATTGGACAGCTAGCCCAGAGATTCACGCTTCCATACGCGCTGCTCGCGGTAGCAGCGACAATATATGGTACCTTGGTGCTTGCTAAGCTTGGCTTAGGCCCGAGAGGTCTCGACCAAAAGCGTTCCAGAGCGGCCGAAACAATGAATATTCCGTAGAGGTCCGAAATCCGTCCATCTTTGAGCGGCGCAGCCGCGACTCAGACTGAGTCTAGGGCGACACAATAGCGCAGCGCTATGAGCTAGTTCGACGGAGCCTTTGTCCGAGGCAGCTAAAGAAGATGTTCTTCTAAGAATTTTTCCATTGCTTCGTAAAAAGCGAAACGGTTTTCCTCGTTTGAGAATCCGTGACCCTCGTTCTGTCTGACCATATACTCTACAGCAATACCTCGCTTTTTCAGAGCTTCTACAATCTGATTTGACTCGCTAATATTCACCCGCGGGTCGTTTGCTCCCTGCGCTACAAACAAAGGTGTTTTGATTTTATCAGCATTTAAAGCAGGAGAATTTTGTTGGAAAAGATCTTTGTCCCTATCTGGATTGCCCACCATTTCGTACATCATGTCCAGGAACGGCTTCCAATAGGGTGGAACCGTTTTCATAAACGTGAATAGGTTCGACACGCCGACATAATCAACTCCGGCGGCATAGAGGTCCGGAGTCTTGGTCAGACCTGCGAGGACGGCGTAGCCGCCATAACTACCGCCGTAGATTCCGATCCTTTTTGGATCCGCAACCCCTTTATTGATCAACCATTCAACGCCGTCAGTGATATCATTCTGCATGGCAAGTCCCCATTGGCGAAATCCAGCTTCCCAGAACTTGCGCCCATAGCCGGTCGACCCGCGATAATTCATTTGCAACACTGCGAACCCACGATTGGCTAAGAACTGTACTTCGGGGTTAAATCCCCACTCATCCCGTACCCAAGGTCCTCCGTGCGGGTTCACGACAACCGGAAGCTTCTCAGCGTCCCGCCCTTTGGGCAGAGTCAAATACCCGTGGATAGTGAGGCCGTCGCGTGACTGGTATTCCACCGGCTTCATATCGGCCAGATCATCTTCTTTCAGCCATGGATTGCGGTCGGCTAACTTCGTGAGTTGCGACGACTTGCTGTCGTAAAGGTAAAAAGCCCCTAGAGAACGGTCGCTGATAGTTCTGACGACAAAGAGGTCTTCATTCTTGTTGGAAGAGACCACATGAACATCATAACCCGGCAACTTTTGTTGAAAGGTGGCGTAAAGTTCGGCGGCTTGTTGGTCAAAGAATTTTCTTTGCTCTTTCCAGGTTGTATAAAGAGCGGAAGTGATCACTTTACGTTTTCGTGAATAGGTGAGTCCTGATACGTCCACTTCAGGGTTTTCAAAAAGCGTGCCGGTCTCTTTGCCTGTTTCCGGATCGAACTGGACAATCGCCGCCTTGTCTCGCCCTATATTCGAAACTCCATACAGTTCTTTATTGTCGAATGTGAAAAATTGCGGAGAAAATGTCTCACGGAAATTAGTGGTCAGCACCGACGTCCAAGGCCCAGATTCTGATTTTCGATACAGGATGCTGGTATTGACACCGTCGCTAGTGGTTGCCAAACGGATTTTACCTTCGTGATCAGTTACCCAAGACGCAACGTTCCCGGGATTTTCGGCAACCAGATTCATCTCCCCGGTTTCAACATTCAGCCGATAAACGTCGAAAACTTCTTTTTCACGTTTATTCAAGCCGACCAGAACGTCCGTCGGATGATCTTCAAGATCGTCCACAATCTCGGCCCTGACCTTATCGAATGGTGTTAAATCCTGTTCTCGGCTGCCATCGATGGGGCTTACGTAGAGGTGAAAGTTTTCGTCTCCGCCATTATCGCGCACATACAAAATGAATTTGTCACCCTTCCAAAAGAAGTTTCGAATGTCTCGGTCCTTCACGTGAGTGATCTGTCTCACCGTTCCGCCGTCTCGAGGCTGCACAAAAACGTTAAGCCGGTTTGCTACCGGTTTGAGAAAGGCGATGAAATCGCCAGTCGAAGAAAGTTGATAACCGGTAGTCTCAGGATTTCGAAAAAAGTCGCGAATCGGGATGATTGGAGGTACAGACTGGCTGACGACAGAAGCGATGGGAATGAACATAAATGCGCAGACACTAAGAAGGAAACTTTTCATAGAAACCGCAAGACCTTTAGCATCACTGGTTTGAATAACAAGCCGAGTGCGCGCATCGGCAGGATGCGCTGGAACGGAAGAATGAACATCGTCTTTGATCAGGCCGCTTCAAATTTCGGCACGGAAAACCATCCCGAGCGACCTTCTCGCATTCAGCGTAGCGAGCGATTCTTACGCCAGACCCATGCGGATTGGACGTGGATATCGCCCCGGATCGCTTCGGAAGAGGAAATTTTACGAGTTCATTCTTCAGAACATCTTGGGCGTCTTCGCGTAAAGGCCGACTTCGATAGCGATACTCCCTATTACGAGGAAATCGAAGACTATGCTCGACGCGCGGCCGGCGCGGCTATTGAAGTCGTCAATCAAAGCCTTGCCGGGCAGCGTGCCTTTTCTCTGATGCGACCGCCCGGGCATCATGCGACCCGTGAGATGGCAATGGGTTTCTGTTATCTGAATAATATTGCTATCGCCGGAATGCACGCTCTGCATCATGGCCAGCAAAAAGTAGCGATCTGGGATTTCGACGCTCATCATGGCAATGGCACCGAGTCCATTGTGCATCTTCATCCGGGAATTCGATTTGCCTCGGTCCATCAATATCCTGGGTATCCTGGTACCGGAATCAGGTCGTTTGATAACGTCCGGAATTACACTGTTACGCCCGGATCTGATCCGGCGTTACACGTCAGAAAAGCTGAGGAGTCCTTAGAAGAACTTCTTACGTTCGGCCCTGATCTGATTCTTGTCTCGGCCGGTTTTGATGCCTATTTTGACGACCCGATCACGGACATGACTTTAAGCGAAGACGATTTTGCTACCTTCGGACGTTGGCTGCACGAAACGCAAATCCGTTCCGGAGCAGTTCTTGAAGGGGGGTACAGCACCTATCTTCCAAAATTGATCGAGGCATTCCTCTCTGCCTGGGAACAGGGCTGAGTTCTAATGGATGAGTTGGTTTAACTTTAGTTGGCAAAACTTCCTGTTTTCGTTTCTTGCGCTCTCATTTGAAGGCCTTCCCTTCGTTTTGTATGGATCTCTACTTTCCGGGTTGATTGCAGCGTTTGTTCCATCAAAGGTTATTACTGGAATACTTCCAAACAATCGGATACTCGCCACCTTGGCCAGCGGGCTGCTAGGGATTCTTTTCCCGGTTTGCGAATGCGGAATCGTGCCAGTGATTCGTCGCTTGTTGAATAAGGGCCTCCCGCTTTCCTGTGCTGTTACATTCATGTTGGCCTCGCCGATCGTAAATCCGATTGTCGCCTTCAGTACTTTTGCCGCTTTCCGAGGGCAATCGCCAACACTGGTAATGCTGACCAGGATCGTGATAGGATACATTGTCGCGGTCCTTGTCGGATTAATCGCAGGCACACGCAAACCAGAAGAGATCTTGCGCTCAGGAGTCGTCGGAACTCCGGCCAGAAAACGGCTGGCTTTTAGTCTTGCGCCTTTCATCGACAATCCAAAGGCGGGCGGACTCAAGGAAAAATCAATCGGAGCTATTCGACTCGCTTGCGAAGATTTCCTGGATACCTCACTTTACTTTATTCTCGGGGCAGCGGTAGCCGCGACGTTTAACACGGCCGTCGACCAGCAGGTGATTCTACCCTTAGCTAGCAGCAATACCCTGTCGACCGCGGCTCTGATGCTATTTTCTGCGGTGCTGACCTTGTGCAGCACTTCGGACGCATTTATTGCAGCCACTTTCGCCAGCTTTCCAATGGTGGCCCGGATAGCTTTCATGGTATTCGGACCTATGTTCGATCTGAAGCTTTTCTTTCTTTACAGCGTTCTTTTCAAAAAACGATTCGTCGGTTCCCTCGCCATTGGACTTTTCTTCATCATAGGAATAATCTGCAGCCTGCTACTTCCTTTTCTGTATGCGAGCTACGGTTTCTAGAGTCGGCAACGCAGTCACGCTGATTGGCTTAGGTTTGGTCCTGCTGAGCTTTTATTTCACGGGTCGTCTGGACCATTATCTTCATCCTCAATTTAGGCCCTATACGCTTATCGCAGGGTTTGCGTTTTGTTTTGCCGGATTGGTATATGGATTTGTGCGTTCAAACGTTAATTGCTGCGTGGACGGCGAATGCCTTCATAGTCAGGCAGCAAATCCGGTTCGAAGCTTAATCGCCTGCTCGGTAGTCCTGTTACCTTTGGTCGCAGGCGCAACTTTTTCGAGAGACGGGTACGATCAGCAAGTCGTAATGAACCGTGGATTCGTTCAGGACGTCAACACTCTGCCAATACGTTCTGATATTTCAAAAGCGAACCCACCAATTCCGGGGTCCGCCTTAGGCGCCGATATTGATGAGACAGCTTCCGCCAATCCAGCCGACGCGCCGAATGCGGTTCCCAACGCGACCCCTGCAACGGCAGGAGCTAATGCTGGGCCGAGTAATGACGAAGGGAGTGCACAATATCTGCCAATTGCGCCTGATGGAAATATAGCTTTGGAAGTCACTGATCTGCTCTATGGTGAGTCTGAGGAGAGTTTGCGTCAGCTGTTTGCGGATAAAACGGTCGAAGTGATTGGCCAATATCTACCCGGATCGGGCGCCGACCAATTCAAACTCGTACGCATGTTTATCGTCTGTTGCGCGGCGGACGCTCGGCCTTTGGCTGTGACCGTGCAGGCGCCAGCAGCCATGATTGCTTCCGCTGACATGGCATGGGTCAGGGTTATAGGTAGGCCTGAGTACACGAAGAACGGTGATAAATCACACGTCATTCTGAAAGCGTCTAAAGTCGAACCAACGGACCCTCCTGCTGAGGCAATGCTATACTGACTGAGAGTAGGCTTTGCTTCAGAGTAAGCCGAGGCGGGCGTCTGAAGGATGTAAAGAAGCAAAATTGCACGGACACCTTTGTCGATCAGGTTTTTTGCAGACCAAACATCTGCTCTGCATGGGTCCCCAGAGTTCGTTGGGCTGCTTTCTTAATGTTCATTTTGGGCTGCATGCTTACCGTCACATCCGCCGATACTGTTCCGACTCATGGAAATTGGCAGACGCCGGACGGGTCCTCCTATGGATTCTATAAATGGAATGCTCGTAGTGTCCGCCTGAAAGCCGTTGTAGTCGCAATTCATGGGTTGAATGGTGCTCCAAGCGACTTCAGCTCGCTTGCCGACCATTTAAGCCAAAACGGCTATACCGTTTATGCTTACGATGTTCGCGGTCAAGGCGCCGATCCTGTCCGAAAACATCGAGGTGATCTTGCTGACTGGAGATTGCTTACGTCCGACGCGAGGTCTTTTGTCAGACAGGTCCAATCCTGGGAACGGCCCAGGTTGCCAGTGTTTCTGTACGGAGAAAGCATGGGAGCACTTATCGCAATACATACGGATGGGATTCAAGGAATCCAAGGAATCCAAGGTATCGTTCTGGCTTCTCCCGTCATAAAATTCCGCGGTGAATTGCGTGCTTGGCAACGCTTGCTTGCCCGAGTGGTGTTCGCGGTAGGGCCGCTTTGGCGCGTTGATTTGCAAAAGTTCTCAAGCGGCAAACGACCCGTTCTTGTGACGCGAGACACTCGCTACCAGGAGCAACTTCAACATGCCCCTTATAAGATTCATGCGTTTACCGTACGTTTCTATCGCAACCTGGTCGCGATGGTCATGAATTCGGATCCAGCAGCTAGAAAGTTGCAATGCCCTGTTCTGGTATTATACGGGGGTCAGGACATCTTTGTTGCGCCGGAAGCGGTAATAGCATTTTTCAAAAAAATCGGAGCATCTGATAAGACGCTTCACTTTTACCCTGCCTCGTACCATCTGCTCACGCGTGATTTTGACTCGAAAAAGGTTATGGAGGACGTCACGCTGTGGTTGAATGCTCACGTTAGAAATTTGAGAGCTGTGTGAAATGGTGATTGTTGTCGGTGCAGGATTGGCCGGCCTGGTCTGTGCTTTAGAGCTGCAAAAGCAAAATATCCCGTGTCTGCTATTGGAGTCTAGCGCGCGTCTTGGAGGTCGCGTGGGTTCGCTAGACCAGGACCATTTCAAACTGGATCTCGGATTCCAGGTGTTATTGGACAGCTATTCGACGATTTTCCAGTATTGTCGCCTTGATGACCTGCAACCTCGATATTTCGATTCCGGAGGTATCGTCTGGAACTTTGGGAAACGATTCCGATTTCGATCGCGTCCTCCGGATCTGAGTGTCCTGACAACGAAAGCGTTTTCTTGGACAGACAAGCTGCGTCTGGCGCTCATTTCAGCAGGTCTTCTTTGCAGAAGCGATCACCAGATACTCGCCCAAGACGATCCTGTTACGGTGGCTGACTATATTGCAAAATTCAGTGCAGCAGCCATTGAAGGCTTCTTTCGTCCTTTTTTCGGCGGAGTGCTCCTAGACAATGACCTTCAATCCTCGTCTGTTCTATTTCGTTACTATTTCAAAAAGTTCTTGATCGGGCGCGCTCTCATTCCTGCAAAAGGAATGCAGGAGATACCGGAGCAGCTAAGCAGGAGAATTGATCAGAACAGAATTCGTTTGCAGTCCGAAGTTATTTCTCTTCGGGTCAAAGATGCACGTGTCAGAGAAATTGAGCTGAGCACTGGTGAGTTGTTATCATGCGAGCACTTGGTATTAGCATGTTCAGAGCCGGTTTCCGTAAAGCTTCTGAGAGGTCAGGCGAACTCTCAAAGCAATGTGGAGCGTGGAGGTCAGGCCAGTTTGTCCGGCCCCCAGGTCAGGCCGGCAAGGCGCGTGTCAGTCATGTATTGGTCCTCAAACGTGTCGCTGTATCCCGACAAGCTTCTTGTGCTCATGGCCGGGCGAAAACGATTAATCAGGCATTTTGTGCAGATTACGAATGTTTCTCCTGAGCTTGCTCCTGATGGAGTGCACCTGATTTCTGCAACCATACTTGGCGAACCGGATCGGCCCGGGTTGGTAGATGATGCTGAATCAGAGATATGCGAGGTGTTTCCGCGCGCGAGAGGTAAACTAGAATTTCTGCGTTCGATTCAGATTCCTTATGGAGTACCGCTTCAGCCACCAGGCAGATTATTCGGTGAACTGTTTCGCAAGCCTTACCAGAATGTCTGGTTAGCAGGCGACCAGATATCCTATGCGAGCACGGAAGGAGTCGCGCGTAGCGGAGCAGCCGTTGCGCATGACATTGCCCGAACTTTTTGAATCGCAAAGTCGCGCGTTTTGTACTATGTAGTTGGATCGAATCCGTCATCGAGGCAGCAGGCGAAGGACTGGTAGGCAGCTGACGGCTATATTAGAATTTTGATCTTACCAGGCTTTGCCGAGACCAAGTCGATTCGGCTTCGCAAGGCAACTCACAATAGAAAAATACGACATGAGCAGTAATCTTGCTAAACTTAAAGCCCATTGCCTGCCGATTAGACCGGCAGAGTTTACCGAGCACCAGCTTTTCCCGCTGGAGATGGATACCCGCGAAGGAGAAAAAATCCGCAAAGCACATTCATCATCGGAAAGATATCCGGAGCTTGACCCGGCTGGGCTGGCTCAGTCCTACAGCGATCCTGAAACAGGTTTAGAACTTCCCGTTTTCGGTGTTTTTGAGCTCAATGGCAAAGCAACGAAGACCTACAACGTGAGCCTTCACGATCAGGATATGTCTGCCCAGCTGAATTGTCTCGATTCGAAACTTCCTTGGACACGGGTTCGCAACTCGCTTGAATTAAAAATAAATCAGCGACCTCTCAAGGCACGGGAAATCGGCGGCTACGTTTCCATCCTGTGGGGCATGATGATTTGCGCGTTTTCAGTGGTCGGCTTCTGGCTGGCTAAAGAAGAGAAGATTTCGCCAGCATTTTTCTTTTCGTTTCTGCCCGTTGCTATTGGAATTCTGCTTTTAGGCTGGGTGTTTGTAGAAACTCGTTGGCCTATCAAAATGTTGCGCCTTAGAGCTGACTTCAACGGCTTACTGCCTGCGACCAGTCGCCGTATTGCGCATACAGCTAGCGCCGATTTTGACAGAATGTTTATTGTTACGGACCAGCAAGGACGTTGGCAAAGTGACCTTTTGGCAGACCCGCATCCTCCATTGACAGATCCTCTTTTGATCGGATCCAAAAAGATTGGCAATGAAGATCGGTTCTTTCTTCTTGATGCTTTCGATCTAACAACCGCTGAAGACTATCTGGTCGCTGAGTTCACCACAATAAACGTCGAACCGGTATCGGGGTCCTCGGGAAAGCCGATTGATTAGGTTTAGAAGATTTTGGCCCTGCAATTAGCTAAGATTTAAATGGAGCAGCCAGAGGTTCCGGTAGAGCATCTTCACGAGGAAATCCATCATCGCGCTGAACATTCCCGTGAAAAGTGGATCCTGGGCGTAGCTTTAAGCTCGGCGCTTCTAGCCGGGTTAGCGGCGGTGGCGTCCCTTATGGCCGGTCATTTCGTCAATGAGGCGATGATTCAACAGATTAAGTCGGCCGGTCGTTGGGAGTACTACCAGGCTAAAAGTATCAAGGAAGCCCAGCTTACCGGCAAGATCGAGATACTGGAAGCTCTGGGCAAACCAGTGCTTCCGGGTGACCAGGGGAAAATTGACGAGTACGAAAAGGAAAAAAAGGACATTCAGGGAAATGCGTCAGAACTCGAGAAAGAATCGACCCATCTCCTGCATCGTCATGAGGTTTTGTCGCGGAGCGTCACATTTTTCCAGATTGCTATCGCCGTCGGGGCCATTGCCGTTCTGATCAAACGAAGAT
>JAFAXJ010000170.1 GCA_019241095.1 Verrucomicrobiota bacterium
CAGATCCTGCTTAACCGGGCACTGGTTCAAGTACAGGAAGAGTCGGTTAACCTTTTGCAAAGCCAGTTAGATGATCAGCGCAGTAGATTCGAAGCTGGAACCGTCCCTCAGTTTAACGTCCTCCAGGCCGAAAGTTCTTTGCAGAACCAGATTCCACAACTGATTGCGGCGGAAAATAATTATCGCATTTCACAAGCAACCTTGGCACGAACTTTAGGGATACCGGCTGGCCGGCAATATGTGACCGACAATCCACTGCCTGTAATTGGGCAGCTGACTTTTACTCCCATTCAATATGATCTTGGAAGTGCTTTGGCCATGGCAAGATCCAATCGGCCGTTCTTAAAGGCCCAACGATCGAACATCCTCGCGAGTGTAGAGAATATCACCATCCAGGCAGCAGGTTATCAGCCGGTGCTGAGCGCGGACGTCGGCTTGGAAGCGCGCAGTAACCCGCTCAGTAACAATCTTCGAGAAAGCCTCCAAGGCTGGTTTGCCGGAGTTTCGGGATCTTGGAACATTTTTGACGGCCTGCTCACCTATGGACGGGTAAAACAGGCTAAAGCTTTACTGGAGCAATCGAAAGTAACTTATGACGATTCCGTCAGGCAGGTAGAACTCGAGGTATCGACGGCGGTTAGTAATCTTCGCCAAGCCCAGCAAACAGTCGATGCGGCACAAACCGGAGTTAACGTTTCCCAGGAAGCACTCAGATTGGCTGACGAGCGCTTGGCTGCTGGTACCGGCACACAATTAGACGTTCTAAACGCTCAAACTCAGCTGACTACCTCTCGTTCTAATCTTGTCCAAGCCGAATTTTCGTACCTATCAGCAGTCGCCCAATATCGTCGAACTACAGCGACCGAGACGAAGTACAACGATCTTTTCGACGACCCTCTTGGCCGTCCCTCCACTCTCACCGCCGGAGAAGCCAAGAAGGCCTATCATGCGAGGTCGAGCTCGCCACTGGATCCAAATTCCCCGGCTACTGCCAAATCAAAACGGATTTCCTTGACTCCACCGCAAGGCAAAGTCGATTTGAATACTGATTAATATACCGACGGTTCAATTCTCTGCTCTGACCACATTAGGGATAGTTGCGCATCAGTTCACCTTGCGTGCGCCACGATTGAATGTTGCAGCGAGCCGTGCGCAGGCTCTGAGTCAGCTTCGATCTTTGCATACCGAGGTTGTGAAAAGCTTTGGTGAAAAAAAATACTGCATTGCACAACAAGTCCATGGTTGTTCCATCGCTGAGGTGAGTGTCAATTCTGCCGCGTGCGTCCCTGAGGTTGATGGACTAATTACAATAGATCCAAAGGTACTCTTAGGGATCTATGTCGCTGACTGCTGTGCTATCTATCTGGTCGACCGCAGGAACCGCGCAATTGGGCTCCTGCATTCCGGAAAGAAAGGTACTGAGCTGCATATCGCCGAATTAGCGCTCATCAAGATGAGCGCACTTTACTCTACCAATCCGCAAGATGTTGTTGCTCAACTCAGTCCCTGTATTCGGCCACCGTTCTATGAAGTTGATTTTGCTGCCGCCATTCGGGGGCAATTACGTGAGGCCGGTGTTAGCGAGATTCATGATTGCGGAGAGAACACCGGGAGCGACTTACAAAAGTACTATTCGTACCGAATCGAAAAAGGCAAAACGGGACGAATGTGCGCCTTGCTGAGTCTGAATCGGTTTGAAGTTGAGCAATAGTTGTCAGTACAACGAGTCCCTTGTGAGCGCGGGTAAGAGTCCTAAGATAACTTGCAACAGCCTGTGATTATGCATTAACAGCCCAGCGCAAGGTTGGGCGGCTCCAAAGAATGCCCAATTTTTAGCATATCCAAAGAAGAATTGTTACTGTTATGCAGCCAGAACGCGAACAAATCTCACCCGCTATTGGGCGTGTTTGCCAAAGTGACGCGCACCGCATCGAACACTTCGTCAACGGCCAACGTTCTGCTGGTAATAGCACGCGCGAAATCAACGTTTTCAATCCTGCCACTGGTGAGGTGATTGCGCGTGCGGTGATGGCAACCCGAGCAGATGTTGGCGCGGCGGTAACGGCAGCTCGCGGCGCTTTTTACGAATGGAGCGCAATCCCGGCGATTAAACGCGCGCGGTTTTTATTCAAATTCAAAGAACTCCTGGATGAGCATCGTGATGAGCTTGCGGCGCTAATTACAGAGCAACACGGAAAAGTCTTTTCTGACGCGCAAGGCGAAGTTCAGCGCGGTATCGAAGTCGTTGAATTCGCTTGCGGTATTCCTCAGCTGCTCAAGGGTGATTACACTGAACAGATTGGCAGCGGGATCGACAACTGGAGTTTGCGCCAGCCGCTTGGGGTAGTCGCGGGGATCACCCCATTCAATTTTCCGGTAATGGTGCCAATGTGGATGTATCCGATAGCTATTGCATGCGGCAATACTTTCGTTCTCAAGCCGTCCGAGCGTGATCCCGGCCCATCGCTTCGCGTTGCTGAATTGCTGTGCGAGGCCGGTCTGCCGAACGGCGTTTTTAATGTAGTACAGGGCGACAAGGAAGCGGTAGACGCGCTGATCGAGCATCCTGACGTGGAGGCGTTGTCCTTTGTCGGCTCCACACCGATAGCCGAATATATCCATGCGGAAAGCGCACTTCGCGGTAAGCGCGTTCAGGCACTGGGCGGTGCGAAGAATCACCTTGTTGTGATGCCAGATGCTGACCTCGAAATAGTTTCTAGCGCCTTGATCGGCGCTGCTTACGGTTCCGCCGGTGAACGCTGTATGGCAATTTCGGTGGCGGTCGTCGTGGGCAATATAGGTAATGAGTTGGTGAAACGTCTCGCGCCCCGTGTTCGCGCCCTGAAGGTGACGAATGGAATGGATCCCGAAGCGGATATGGGACCGCTAGTTACAGCACAGCACAAAGCACGAGTGGAAGGCTATATCGAAGACGGCGTCCGGGAAGGGGCGCGACTCGTAGTCGATGGGCGTGGTGTTTCTGTTCCGAAGTACGAGCAAGGTTTTTTTCTAGGTGGAACACTGTTCGATGAGGTCACGCCGCAAATGAGGATCTATCGCGAGGAAATTTTCGGTCCGGTGCTTTGCGTAGTGCGGGTCCCAAATTTCAAAAGCGCCGTTGAATTAATCAATGCAAACAGTTTTGGCAACGGCGTTTCCTGTTATACAAACGATGGTTCAGTTGCGCAAGAGTTCGCGCATAAGATTAAGATCGGTATGGTAGGTATTAATGTTCCGATTCCGGTGCCAATGGCATGGCATTCGTTCGGGGGCTGGAAGCGCTCTCTTTTCGGCGGCTACCATGCATACGGTGAGGAAGGGGTACGGTTTTACACCCGTCACAAAAGCGTAATGCAACGCTGGTACGGCGGAAGCTCCGGAGGTACTGAAAAAGGCTCGCCATCTTTTAACATGCCAACGGTATAATGTTCCCGAATTCATTGCGGATCGATGCTCAACGGGATATGTGCCAACACTTCCGATATTTTCTGTTGATGGTTTACGGTCTGCTCTTTGCATCGGCTGGCGAAAAATGGGCCGGTCGAGGGAGGCGTTGGCTCCATTTTATTCAGAGAGAATTTTAGAGGATGAGGAGAATGCGCAGGGATGTCTGACGGCCTGATCGAGGGTTTTGCGCGTCGGCGCCTCCCCGGCTATGGGATCGAAGTAGACGCCCTGGTTGGCGGATCAGGTCCGCCTCTTCTTCTGCTGCATGGCTATCCCGAAACACGGCTCTGTTGGTCTGCGGTGGCGCCTCAACTGGCCGAAAACTTCACGGTGGTAGTACCGGACTTGCGTGGCTATGGCCGATCTGGCAAGCCCGTCGGCGACGCCGGTCATACCGCCTATTCTAAGCGCATTATGGCACGGGACCAGATTGCAACGATGGCCGCGCTTGGATTCGAGCGTTTCCGCGTCGCCGGCCACGATCGGGGCGCTCGCGTAACTTATCGGCTTGCTCTCGATCACCCCTCCGCGGTCGAACGTATTGCGCTGATCGATATCGTTCCTACAGACGACATGTGGGCAGTGATGAATGGAGAGATCGCTCTCAAAGCGTTCCACTGGACTTTCCAGATTCAGTCTGATGATTTTCCCGAACGGCTGATCGGTGCGGATCCCGAGTTCTTCCTGAGATGGACATTGAACAAACAGGCACACCCCGGCTTTGAATTTCCACAAGAAAACTTGGCCGATTACATTGAATGCCTCCAGGATCCGGCCGCAATCCACGGATTTTGCGAGGACTACCGGGCAGGTTGGTTTGTTGACCGGGAGCTTGACCTGAACGATCGCGGCAAAAAGCGCATTGAATCGCCCGTCCTCGTTTTATGGGGCGATCGCGGGTTTGTCTCGACCCTGGATCCGTTAAGCAAATGGCGCGCCTGGGCAGAGAAGGTTCAGGGCCACGCGATTACAAGTGGACATTTCATCCCGGAAGAGGCAAGCGAGGAGGTTGTCGCTGCTCTCCAGAAGTTCATGCTACCTTGAAGCCAATGAGGTGCCCCTCGACGCTAAGTTAGCTTCGAATGAGAGCCCCCCGGCAAATGCGGGCGGAAACGGATGAAAACGAGCATCAGAGGCACTCCAGTCTGATTATTCAGTTCGGGAAATGGTGCAGATCGTCCCGAAGCACGAGATCAAAGCGAGGCGTACTCTTCGGCCATTCTCGGAGGAATGGATAAACCTGCATCACGCGTTCCAGCGGAACGTATACCTCGGCATCTCCGAGTGTGCTGCCGACAAGTCGCTGGTTCACCCCGTTGACATCAGAAAGATCTGCACGCGCGTGAATCCACTCAACGACCTCTTCTTCCGTTGCACACAACGAGACGGCGGTTCGCAACTCCTCGAGCTTGATGTCGATTTCCAGCAGCGTAAGGCTCAACCCAGCCAATCCAGGAATGGTGCCGATAATTGAGTAGCCTCCAAGCTTGCCACCCGGTAACTCTGCCCTGAGCTTATCGATAGTTCGAGGTAGCATATATAAACCGAGCAGAGTGTCGTAAGGGCTTCTCGGCGGTTTTTTGGTCAAGTCCAAAGATTCCATTGGTCGCGAATGTAAGTCTTTTTGTGATTCGAAAACAAAAAATGCAGATCTTGATTGTATCAAGCCGACCACCGGCGCGGTTGTGCCTTGCCGCTCTTTGGTTGGGCTTAACGAAGATTCTGATTTAGAAAATCCAGCGTGCGTTGCCAGGCTAATTTCGCAGCCGAATCGTCGTAACGGGGAGTTGTGTCGTTGTGGAAACCGTGGTTGACGCCCTGATAAATGTAAGCTGTGTAGCGCACGTGATTCGCCCTTAAGGCTTCCTCATACGCCGGCCATCCATCCGTGATACGGGAATCCAAGGATGCGTAATGTAAGAGCAGAGGCGCCCTGATCTTTGCAGCATCGCTAGCCGACGGCTGACGGCCATAAAACGGAATTGCGGCTGCCAGATCCGGAAGCTGGACCGCAAGCTTGTTTGCCATCGTTCCGCCAAAGCAGAAACCGACCACGGCAATTTTGCCACTGCATTCAGGGCGCGACTTAAGCCATCCCGCTGAAGCCACAAAGTCCTCGAACATATTATTCTCGTCGACTTTGCGAAAAAGTTCGACCCCTTTCTCATCGCTGCCAGGATAACCCCCAACAGAGGTTAGGCCATCTGGAGCAAGCGCGAGGAAATTGCGAACCCCAAGTCGGCGCGCCACATCTTTAATGTAAGGGTTCAGGCCGCGGTTCTCATGAATAACCAGCACGCCGGGCAATTTCTCGCGCGTGTCCGCGGGCCGGACGTAATACCCGCGTATGCTGCCGTTACCTTGCGGCGACGAGACCATTACATCTTCGACCTGGATACGATTGTCATCGTCAGCGACTTGTGCGGCCAAAGCGTAATCCGGCCTGAGGCTCTCCCAAATCGCGGCAACCGTCAGTCCGCCGACAGCAAACTTTGCGGCGCTGTCCAGGAATTGGCGCCTGCTTATTTCGCCGTGAACATAGCGATCAAACAGATTTAATAAATCTTGAGGAAAATCAGTCGCTCTTTTTCGTTCCATTCTCGGGGACTTTCTGCCATCAAATATCGAAGATGTTGGGCGGAATTCCAGCCCAGTTGTTCAGCGGATTGCTGTCAGAATTGTGATCGATTGCATCCTGTTTTCGGTCGAGAATCATGAAAAGTCGGGAGGTGATGAGGAGCCTCGACACCTTCGCCAGCAAGCGGCAGATCGCGAGCAACCTGGATCTTCAGACTACTTCTTTTGCTTGCCACAAACGGGTGAGCCGATTACAAAGTCGTACTGGGCAGAAATGAGGGGATCATCAGCTCTGACAAATTCCGGAAATCGCTTCCGCCACCGTCAATGAAAGCGGTGACGGTAGTCTCAGTGCATCGCGGCCCTGAGAGAGTGTAGCTTTGCCAGGATCACCCTAGGAACTGACGTGCTGAATACAAACCGGTTAATCCCCAAGCGAAAATTCGAATCGTCCATCTTTGAATTGATGGACGATGAGGCGATTTCAATCGACACGCTTAAGGCCGATTTGAAAAATCTTCGAAGTTTGAATCGATATCTTGGTAGTTACTCCCTGGTTCGTTCTTTTCTCTATCGATGGTTCGGTGATCGCTCACGTTTGAGAAGACAGACTCTGGTCACGATATTAGATCTGTGCACAGGCTATGGCGATATTCCTCGCCTCATCGCTGATTGGTTCAACTCCAGATCGATTGCTGTGAGTATCACGGCGATCGATGCTCAGCCTAAGACACTAGCCGTTGCCAAGGAACAGTCTGAATCATACCCTGAAATTGAATACATCCATTCCGACGTGTTTGGCTTCCTACAGGCAAAGGTGTTTGATTATGTATTTTGCTCGCTGGCCTTGCACCACTTCGCTGAATCGGATGCAGTCAGACTGCTGAAATTGGCAAAAAGCACAGCTCGGCGAGGCGTTCTTTTTGCCGATCTGGAGCGCACCGATCTCGCTATTCTGGGAGTGGACTTCATAACCGCAACGATTTTCCGGCAGCCGGTCACCCGGTTCGATGCTAGGCTGTCCATTCGGCGTGCATTTTCTTTCAGCGAAATGCGGCAGTTAGCCCAGGCTGCCGGGTGGCAGGCGTTCGGGCACGCGCGGTTCTTTGCCTGCCGCCAAGCAATCTGGCTCGAATCGAAAGGTCGATGAGATTAAAATCTATAACGAAGAAGGGTGCCGTATGCTCCGATCAGTGTCGCTGAGGTCCGCGCTGCTTTTTGTTTTCATTTCTCTCGGCAAGCAATATTGCCTGGCTGATGACCTGGATCTCAGCAGGTTTGAGTTATCAATTACCCTTGGGGCACAGGCTCACTTAGAACTTGTTAATACGGGGCCGAACGCAACGCCTGCTGCAAACGTCATGGTATCGAAAATCGGAGAAGAGTTTTGGAGCGTTGAGTTGCGTATGGCGCCCATTACTTTCGAGCCGGGAAAGACTTACCAGCTCAAATTCCAAGCAAAAAGCGTCCCGGCCCAGTTTATTTACATTGTTCCTGAAAAGGCTAGCGGCGATCAAGCCTCCATCGCGGATGGAACGACATTACAAATTCTTGAGCAATGGACCGAGTTTACTGTTTTATTTCACGTAACCGATGAAGGTTCGCCAGGACGACTTAACGTTTCAAACTTAGCCGCTAACCCCGCTTCATTTGCCTTTGGCAGCTTTCAAATTGTGACACTCCCTTAATCAGGTGCTGTTGTGCCAGAGCCGCTCGGCTAATCTTGCCTCGATTATTCACGGGCAACTCGTTTACGATCCTGATTTCCCGAGGAACCTGCCAATCGCTCAGTCCATGTCGACAATGTATTTCGACATCTCTTAGAGAAAGGTTTGCGCGGCCGACGACGTAAGCAACAAGATCTTCGTTTCGAATAGCTGAAGGCACACCAAACACAATCGCATCCATAATATCCGTGTGTTTTCGAAGGTGTTCTTCGATAAAAACTGGATGAACCTTTTTTCCTGCCACGTTGACTACATCCGATGCGCGACCTATCAATCGGCAGCCTTCAGGAATCCACTCGACCAGATCTCCGGGAATAAATCGATGGCCATCCAGTACATGGGTATCTAGATCAGGATAATAGCCATCGGCAACATTTTCTCCTTGGACTGCGATTCGATCAGAATCTATTTTTTTGAGCTCAACACCGTCCATAGGAGTACCTACATAGCCGCTGATCTCAAATCGCAGCTCTTCATCCCGATCAAATGTTATGCCGCCGCATTCCGATGATCCGTAAAAGCTATGGATTTTCCTATTGAACCGCTCTTTGAAGTTTCGGCTTATTTCGGGTTGCAAAGGAGCGCCTGCGGAGATGCACAATCGCACTTTGCCCAGACCGGTAGTTTCTTTCAGAGAGCTTAGGGCGCTAAAAAGCGCAGGAGTACCCGGAAACACGGTTGCTTCCGATGCCAGTATCTGTTCATAAACGGGGCGAGGCAAACGATCTCTACTACAGACCAATCTTGTGCCTTGGTAAAGTAAAGGAGTGATAAGGTTGCTGAAACCGTAGGAATGCGAAAATGGGATAACCCCATAATTGATGTCGTGAGGCCCAATCCCCATGGTAGAGCAGATGTTCCGGCAGTCTGCCAACAGGTGACATTCTCTTGTGCGAACGGCTCTGGGTTTGCCCGTTGTACCCGATGTAATTTTCAACAGATTCGGCACTATGCCGTGCCAGCAAATTGGGGAACGCTCAAACCTGTTAATTGTTATTTTTTCAACTTTAGTTTCTGACGGTACAGGGCTGAGAAGGGCTTGAGCTCTCGTTAACTCCAAAACATACCCCAGCTGATTACTAGTTATTTGCGGTTCGATTGGCAATAAAGTTAGCTGCTGGTCTAAGCAGGCGAGGAAGAGAGCTGGCCAAGTCTCGTGATTGCCTATCGCTGCGACCAAACAGCTTCCAGGAGCAAAGGTTTTCAGGCGATCACGCCAGAGGCGTCGTTCATCCTCGATTTCCTGAAATGTACGTAGGGGAGAATTGTTTCCGCCGAAGATCGCCGTCGCTGAGGCGTTGTCATTCAGCACAGATTCCCAGTGTGTAGCAAAGGATGGCTCTTGCATCATAAGCTTTGCATGCTAGGTTCTTGGTCCTTTTTATCAATATGAAGGCTGACATTCATCCCAACTATTTAGAGACCACGATTGTGTGCGCGTGTGGCGCTACCTATCGCACCAGGTCCACTCGCCGAGATATCAAAATCGGCATTTGCGCTGCTTGCCATCCTTTCTTTACCGGTGAGCAAAAATTTGTCGATACTGCCGGGAGGGTCGAAAAGTTTGCGCGACGTTATGGTAAGACAATGATCGGCAAAGGTAAAACCAAGTAGTTTTGTCATCTTTACTAGGAACGGTGATAGCGTCTAGACGCAATCACCGTTTTCTTTTATGGACTTTTCCCCGCTGATCGAGCAGAAACGACGCCGGTTTCAGGAGTTAGAAAAGCAGATAGCTTCAACTTCGCTTTTTGATAATCCGCAACAGGCAAGAGAGCTAATGCGTGAGCATTCGCGGACGCGAACTCTGCTGGGAGATTGGGACTCATTATTAAAAGCCAGTCGTGAACTCGAAGAAAGCCAGGTGCTGGCTGGAACGGGCGAGGCAGAGTTAGCCGAGTTGGCTATGTCTGAGATTCCGCTGCTTGAATCCTATATTGAAAATTTAACGAAATCGATTCAGCTCGCGCTCCTACCTCCTGAGCCTCATGACGATCGTGATGCTATTTTTGAAATTCGGGCGGGAACCGGAGGGAATGAAGCGGCACTTTTCGCTGCCGATTTGTTTCGGATGTACAGCAAATTCGCCGAAGCGAATGGGTTCAAGATCGAAGAATTGGAAAGCAGCTCATCCGAACTGGGAGGCCTGAAAGAGATCATTTTTAAAGTAAGTGGCGAGTCCGTTTTCCGCGTACTGCGCTATGAGAGCGGTGTTCACCGGGTTCAGCGAGTACCTCTAACCGAAGCGCAAGGTAGAATTCACACATCGACCGCGACGGTTGCGGTACTTCCCGAAGCCGAGGAGGTTGATGTTGAGCTGCGACCTGAAGATCTAAGAATTGAGGTCTCGCGAGCCGGTGGACCTGGAGGGCAAGGGGTAAACACGACCGACTCTGCAGTTCAAGTCCTGCACATTCCAACCGGTAAAATTGTGCGCTGCCAGGACGGGCGGAGTCAGCAAAAAAATAAAGAGAAAGCGTTAGCGATCCTTCGATCGCGATTGCTGGAGGAAAAGGAGCAAGAGGAAGCTGAGAAATACTCCGCGCATCGACGTAGCTTGATCGGCTCGGGAAGTCGAGGAGAAAAAATTCGAACCTACAACTTCCCTCAAAATCGTGTGACGGACCATCGGATCGGTTTGACACTTTACAGTCTTGATTTGTTTCTGGAGGGACAGCTAGGAGAGATGATAGCTGCCTTGCAGACAAGCGATATGGATCAGCGATTGAAGGACGCCGGGCTTGAATCTGCCCTTGCATGATGACTGTCCTTGAAGTTCTGCAAACCACTGCGGTTTACTTTGCAAAAAAGGGGGTTGAAAATCCCCGGTTGAATATTGAGCATCTGCTGGCTGAAACATTATCTAAAAAGCGCTTAGACCTGTACTTGGAATTCGATCGCGAACTGTCCGATGAGGAATTAGGCGTTGTTCGAGAAAAGGTAAGACGGCGGGGTCAACGCGAACCTCTTCAGCATCTGATTGGACATTGGGATTTTTTCGGGCGCACTTTCAAAATAGATAAGCGAGCTCTTGTTCCGCGCCCTGAGACAGAGTTGCTTGTTGAAGCGATCCTTTTGCATTGCGGCAACGCTCCTTTGAAAATTGTCGATGTCGGTACGGGTTCCGGCATACTTGCCATAACGCTGGCCCTTGAGCATCCGGAATTTGAGGTTTGGGCGGTCGATATATCCGAAGAGGCGCTTTCCCTTTCCAGGGAAAATGCGAACCGTTTGCAAGCCGAAAAACGAGTTCATTTTGCCTACTCAGATTTGTTGCGCAACCTGGACGGTCCCTTCGATTGGATTGTCGCAAATCTCCCATATTTGAAAGCTGAAGATTTGGTCCGATTGCAGCCAGAGGTACAGTTTGATCCTCCGATAGCGCTAGATGGCGGTATCGATGGGCTCGAGATCATCGAACGGTTGGTAAAAAGCGCTCCCCAAAAGCTAGTGCCGGGGGGGGCGATTGCATTGGAATTCGGAGTGGGCCAAGCGGAACGGCTTGCCTTGATACTCCGGCAGCAAAATTATCGAGACATTTTGGTTAAGAAAGATTACCAAGGTCACGAACGTGTCCTGATGGCTCGATATGGATAAAATAATCGTTCATGGTGGTCACTCCCTGCAGGGCACAGTCAAGATCAGCGGTTCAAAAAATTCTGCATTGCCCATCTTGGCCGGTACCCTTCTGACCAACGAGCCTTGCGTAATTCAGCGCGTGCCAGATTTGAGCGATGTGCATTACATGCTCCAGATACTCTCTCATCTCGGCGCTGAAGTTGAGCGAGCTAGCGGAGTAGTTAAAGTCAAAGCTGGACTAGTCAGCACGGTCGCACCTTACGATATCGTTCGCAAAATGCGCGCTTCGATCTGTGTCCTTGGTCCCTTACTAGGCAGAGAGAAAGAGGCAACTGTTTCGCTTCCTGGCGGCTGCGTGATCGGGGATCGTCCGATCGACCTTCATTTGCGTGGTTTTGAAGCTCTAGGTGCCGCAGTCCGGGTTCACAGCGGGAACGTTAAGCTATTCGCTCCTGCCTTGAGAGGAGCGACGGTGTCAATGAAGGGAAAATTTGGTACAACCGTCCTAGGCACAGACAATATGATGATGGCAGCTGTGCTGGCAGAGGGGACGACTATTATCGAGGATGCGGCTTGCGAACCTGAAGTACTCGATCTAGCCGATTTCTTGAACAAGATGGGAGCCAAGATTACCGGTGCAGGAACATCTCGGATCGTGATAGACGGTGTTCCAGAACTGCACGGAACTGAGCACGAAGTAATTCCAGACCGGATTGAAGCTGGCACGTTTCTTATTGCCGGAGCAATTATGGGACGAGAAGTTACGGTCAATCGAGTTCGTTCCGATCACTTGAAAGCCGTAACTCAGGCGCTGCAGAATTGCGGTTATAATCTTGCCGGCAACAACGGCTCATTGACTATACGCGCAAACGGGAGCCCTCGCTGTCTTCAACTTAAGACTGAACCTTACCCCGGATTTCCGACCGACATGCAAGCACAAATGTGCGCGCTGTTATCGACAGCTTCTGGCGAAAGCTCGATGACAGAAAATATTTTTCCGCAACGTTTCATGCAC
>JAFAXJ010000608.1 GCA_019241095.1 Verrucomicrobiota bacterium
ATATAACTTGCGGCGCCAACTGGATAGTGTTGCTCTCCTCTCCAGCGAATGGGCCAAGCAGAACGAAAAGAGCTGCGCCAAGGCAAACCAGGGAATAGGTGCGCAATCCAGCAATGCGCTGGCGCCATTGCCGCTCTGAGCCAATCGCGATGCCGCAAACTACTGCACAGCTCAGACGCAGTAGAAAATTTGTCCAGGACAGATGCAAGCCAGTCATGCGAAATTGATACTCGCCTGGTTGACGAGAACAAGGATCAAGAGTCTGATGAGAATAGATCTTTGTACAATTTTGAAACAAGCCTCGGATCGGAAGATTAAGGATATATGGCTTAAACAAATATGGCTGAATTTGATCTTGTCGCGCTCTGGGAAAAGCATTGCAGTTACGGTTTGAAACCCGAGACGGGTGCCGGACCGTGCCATCGAAGTTCGGCGGCGATAAACTGGTTCACGAACAATTATACCGGGATCAAGCATCGGTGCTCGTGCAGGTTGGTTTACTGGATCCTGAAGGTCTGCCTGTGCGGGGAGCAGCAACCGCTCACAAAGTCCTGGACAAAACGTTGCTGAGTAATCGAATGACTGGGTCGTTAGGCCGAAAGCGAAGCTACGCCTATAAAGCAATTCAAAATGAACAACAGTCCCTCTCCTCTCCGACCTGGCGGTAGCCAATAGCCGCTCTAAATATGGACGATTTAAGATTTCTTTATGGCAGAGTGATAACTCGGCTTTGCCCTCTGTACGGTCTCCGGTCCAGCGAACTACTATTATGAGCGCCACAGGTTACGATTATTCACCCCAAGGAAAACCGCAGCCCGTATGTAAGCCGGGTGAATTTAAGTTTGCGGCGGTGGCTTTGGATCATGGACATATAAATGGACAATGCAACGGGCTAATTGATGCCGGCGCTGAGTTATGCAGGGTTTTTGATCCCGATCCGGCAAAGGTTGCTGGCTTTCGAACGGTTTTCCCGCAGGCTCAGGCTGCAGAATCACTTGAGCAAGTTCTAAACGATCCCGAGATACAGCTGATTGCGGCAGCCGCTGTCCCGTCCGAGAGAGGGGCGTTAGGAATCAAAGTCATGCAGGCGGGCAAACACTATTTCACAGACAAAACGCCTTTTACTGAAGTTTCCCAATTGGCTGAAGCGAAGCGGGTCGTACGTGAGACGGGTAAGAAATACATGGTTTATTACAGCGAACGTCTTCATGTCGAATCCGCAGTGTTTGCCGGCACTCTGATTCGGCATGGTGCTATCGGGAGAGTTGTTCATGTTCTCGGTATTGGACCTCATCGCTTAACCCCTCAGGCCCGACCTCCCTGGTTTTTTGAAAGAGCGAAATATGGCGGGATTCTGTGCGATATCGGCAGCCATCAAATTGAGCAGTTTCTGTCTTTTGCTTCCGCAACCGACGCGACAGTTACCTCTGCTCGAATTGCAAATTATCGTAACCGCGAATACCCGGAGCTTGAAGATTTCGGCGATGCATCGTTAGTCGGAGATAACGGTGCGACGAACTACTTCCGGGTAGATTGGTTAAATCCTGACGGTCTCCGCACGTGGGGTGACGGTCGCACGTTCATTCTGGGTACAGAAGGTTACATCGAATTACGTAAATACATTGACCTCACTCGAGACACCGGTGGTGACCAGGTTTTCCTAGTAGATCATAAAGGAGAACAACATTTTTCGGTCGCTGGAAAGATTGGTTTCCCGTTTTTTGGAGAGCTGGTTTTAGACTGCCTGAACGGAACGGAAAAAGCCATGACTCAGGAACACGCCTTCAAGGCGGCTGAACTTTGCTTAAAAGCTCAGCAGGTAGCCCAGCGAATGGTCGGATGAGAGCGTTTTCCTCTGGTCAACGGCGAATTACCAAAAAAGCCAATGCTTCTTACGATGAGGACTTTTGCCGTGCTTGTCTCTAAGATGGTTCTCATGCTGTTTTGAGCGATGATGATTCCGGCTTGTGCGGTAATCAGATTTTTGCGCCCTGGACTGATGGACTGGTGCGCTATGCTCGGAAGATCGGGAACGCTCGGTCGGCGGCGGATCGTAAGGTGGTAAAGGTCCTGGATGGTAGGGTGGATCGGCTTGTGCGTTCGTCAAACAGGATAGCAAAAGCAGCAGCATTAACCTTGATATGTCTGGTCGTTTCATCGACTGATTGGCGTCGATGATCTAACAACCAAAGATGGCTTATCAAGTGGTGCTTTTCCAGGAGCGCAAAACATTCCCCTGCGAACGAAGCGCCTCCCCCCGCCAGCAAAACTTTTTAGAGTTCATCCTGCTCATGTTCAAGTTCTTCGCGAATCGTAGGACCGATCTCCTCGTCATCGGCACTAGGCTTATAACCGGTCCTCAGGATCGTTTCGTGCAGGTCCGGAACGTGAACCAATCGAACGTCGTAGTTGATCTTTAATCGTTCAGTATTTGTGTCGACGACAGCCGATTCGACCCCGTGCTTGGCTCGAAGTGCCGCCTCAATTTGCAAAGCGCGCGCCTCATCGTGAAGTCCTTCGACAGCAATCGTCACGGACTGTATGTACTGCTCCGGTCCAGATGCGGGATGCTGTTTATCAGCAGGATTTTTTTCTTCCATGGAATCAGTTTGTTCAGGCTATGTTCGTTTACTACGATCCTTGTGTGTGCACCGGTCGGAACCCTGGTCGAACCACTTCAATAATGCTCTAAAGACCCCTGATGTTTGCTCGTGCTCCTGAAGGCCGCTGTCAGTGGGCAAAGGTCTTTGGTTGTGCTTAATGGAGCGCTGGCGGCATTTTTTGGCCATAAGGAGGTTTGAAGGACCCTTGTTGGTACACAAGGAGCCACTAGCGCGGCAAAGCCCTGCTCTCCGGCTGATTCAGCTGTTCAGCTATCTTCATCCGGTGAATCCGCTCCCTCCGCTGATATCCGCTCGAAACGAAGCTGACCGGCTCTAAGCTGTCACCTGTCCCACGACTCCCTTTTTCACGAGAACACAGCCGTATGGCCTTAGCTCTCCCGTCGCTACTATTGCGTAAGCATCCTTGGCTTTCTGATAGAACGCAAATCGCTCGATTTTAACCAACTCGACATGATGCCCTTCCTCTTCATCGATTACGTCCTGGAAAATGCGCTGGACTTCCGGGATCTTATTCGGATTATCGACCACCTGCATGCGTAGGGCCGGATCATCGACAAAAGTGTCGAGTGGAATCAGCTGTAACACCGCGCGCAAAACCGATGGTGCGTCCGCGCCATCTAACCGAACTAATCGTTGAGCCATCGAGTCGGCTGGGAAATGCGCATCGACAATTGCAATATCATCACCATGACCCATCGACGCCAAGGTATGAAGCAATTCAGGAGTGTGTAGAGGGCTTAGATTTTTTAGCATAAGCTTTTCTTTTGACAGCAAGCACCCTTAGACCGCGTAGCAAAGTTTTTTCAAGGATCGCTCAGAAAAAAACTGGCCAGGACTCGCCGGTTAGGCTTTATGGAAATCAAATGGCTGAATCAGAGACGATCAAAGCAATGCATAGCAGACAACGGGCTACCCTTCCAACTCTGTTTATGCTGCTGCTAGGCTTCGGACTTATGCAGATGGGAAACACTTTCCAGGGCACACTTTTGAGTGTTCGGGGCGGGATCGAGACCTTCTTGCCAGCTCAGATCGGCGCTGTGGGGGCAGGCTTCTGGATCGGTATTGTTGTTGGATCGCTTCGATGTGGAAAGCTGATCCAAAGTGTTGGTCACATTCGCGCTTTCCTTGCTCTGGGAGCGATCGCCTCGACTGCGCCGCTGCTACATCTGCTCATAATCAGTCCCGTCGTCTGGATACTAGTTCGCGCCCTGACCGGGTTTTGCTTCGCTGGGCTGTTTATCGTTGTCGAGAGTTGGTTGAATGGCGCAGCGACCGAACAAACCCGGGGACAAATCCTGAGTGTCTATGCGATGACCGGGCTTCTGGCCGGGATCGCGGGGCAGCTTCTACTTCCGGCTACCGATCCGGCTGGCTTCCGCCCATTCTGTTTGGTTGCGATCATCATTGCATTCGCCCTGGTGCCAATTGCTCTGACTCGGGCGGAGGCGCCGGTTCCGGGCGAGAGTTCCCGGATCGACCTGCGAGAGCTTTATCGACAATCGCCATTAGGGCTTATCGCCGCGCCTCTCTGTGGAATAACGACCAGCGCGTTCTTCGTCCTAGGTCCGATCTTCGCTCAACAGCGGGGACTCGATACCGGGGGTGTTGCTATATTCATGGCGAGCGGTACCCTGGGCCCTTTCATTCTTGCGTGGCCTCTGGGCTGGCTTTCAGATCGCCTTGATCGGCGTATTGTAATCATCGGCGCCGCGATCACTGCGGCTGCAACCCTTTTCGCGATGATGCTGCTGGTACCCGACAACGCGCACCGTTGGGTGCTCTATCTTTGCGTCGGCTTGTGTGGCGGAACAATCGTGCCGACCTACAGCATAGTAATGGCACATGTGAACGACTCTGTGGGTCCGGGCGAGTTTATCGCTGCCTCGAGCGGGCTCCTCATTATGCAAGGGATCGGAGCGGCTGTTGGACCGATCGTTGCAGGGTTTGCTATGGCCGCTTTGTCAAACGGGCTGGCATATATGCTTATTGTGACACAGATCCTTCTGGCTGGTTGGGGCGTGTATCGAATGACGCGACGGGGGGCGACAGCCGATATGCACAAAGGGTCTTTCCTGGTTGGGCCCGTTGTTCCCGTTTGCACCGAACTTGAGGCGGCTCACTTTGAAAACCGCTTATGAATGAAGACAGTTCCCCCAAAGTCACCGCTGCTGGCTAGTATGCGCAAAACAGCATAAGAGTGCTCTACCTTCAGCGCTGGCCACTGAGTTTGGCATTCGTACTATGATTACCGGAAACTGGAACAGGAGCGAGGCAGAATGGTCGAGTATACGTTGTCGGGTCATAAAGGTTTAGCCCGGTCAACAGCACAAGTCATTTTGTGACGATCCGGCGCGCAGACGGCAAAA
>JAFAXJ010000658.1 GCA_019241095.1 Verrucomicrobiota bacterium
TGTTTGGCGCCAACATCGATACCAATAGTGGGTTCATCAAAAATGAAAATCTCCCCGTTGGTGTTGAACCACTTCGCCAGAACCACTTTCTGTTGATTGCCTCCGGATAAGCCAGTCACCTGCATCCCGGGGTCCTTAGCCTTGATATTTAACAACCGCATCAGACGATCGCCTGTACGGACATCTTCCGTTCGGCGAACCATAAACCTTTTCGTGTTAACCAGATTGGCGACCGCCACATTCTGCGCGATGGACTGAGGCAGAAAAAGGCCGCTCTTCTGCCGGTCTTCAGTAATAAAGCACAGTTTGTTGCGAATTGCGGCTTTGGGGTTTGAGTGCTTGACCACCTTTCCACGCAGCAGGATCTCACCCGATTCGAGCGGCGCAGTTCCGAACAATACGTTCATCAGTTCTGACCTTCCGGAACCAGCCATACCAGCCACTCCCAGGATTTCGCCTTGGCGTAAAACAAAAGAAATGTTTTCCACGCCGTTGCCAGTCACCTTCTTTGCCTCAAAAATAACATCACCGGTTTTTACTCTTTCCCGCCGATAAAAGGTTGACGGATCACGCCCCACCATATCCTTGATCAAGGTAGCTCGAGTTAGTCCTGGGAGTGGATAGCTACTAACCTTTCGCCCATCTCGCAAGACCGTCACACGATCCCCAGTTTTGAATACTTCGTCAAGATGATGAGAAATATAGATAATCCCTAAACCGCTACGCTTGATAGTTTCGATTATCTGAAGCAGATGGTCTATCTCTGAAGAGGTGAACGAAGCGGTCGGTTCATCAAGAATTATAACTCTGCGCTGGAAAACCAGCCCTTTAGCGATCTCGACCGTTTTTTGCTGCCCGCTACTAAGTTCGCCCATCTTCAGTTCGGGGTTAAGATCACTATGGAGATCACGGAGCACTTCGACTGTCCGTGTTCTCATCTCCTTCTTTTGCAGCACCCCCCGCTTTACTATTTCTGAACCTGTAAAGATATTCTCAACTATGTTCAGATTCTCGAAGGTGACGTGCTCCTGGTAAATTGTCTGAATGCCCAGTTGCATGGCGACGTGCGGATTCAAAATAATCGGTCTGCCGTCGAACAAGATTTGGCCTCCCTCGTCAGGTTGATAAGCTCCCGACAGGATTTTTATTAAGGTTGATTTGCCTGCACCGTTTTCCCCACACAGGCAATGCACCTCACCCGGATTTAAATCGAAAGAGATGTTCCGCAAGGCAGTCACACCGGGAAATGTTTTCGAGATATTCTGTAATTGCAGGATCTCACTCATTGATCGAGGACGGTTGGTTCGGAAATAGCACGGATTGTTGTCCGATCGGCAGTAAGATCAACGCACAGCGTGCTCGTTGCGCGGCTCTTGCTAGCAAATGCTGGCTATGTCCAATGGGGACTTTGGATATTCTATTACCTATTCTGTTTCGGGGGGTTAGGAGTTAAACACTGCTGCCGATGTGGAACGTGGCATGGAAGTGCTTTCAGCTGCTGATGTCAAGCAGAATCAATGAAAAGCGAAGGGAGGCAAGACTCCGCCGCGCAAGACCCCTGACGCCCTTCACCGTTTTTTCTCATGCAGTCGTCGCCAGTTTATTTGGCGCGATGTATGGCTTGATTTTCCGGCTTAAGCGCCTGCTAATAGAGGCAATTTCGTCGCGAGAACGATTTCGAATGGAATGCTCGCCAGGAATTCCGAGGCGTCTGCGGCATCAGCCTGATCGCAGCGATAATGTCGTCACCCTGTTGGTTAGAGCAGATGACTGATCGCGCTACCGGCAACTGGTGAACTCTGCAATGACTAAGGGCTGCTACTGTATTTGAAACGATAGGGTATTTATTAACGCGAGCAGCGACGACGGCGGGGCGTAGGCAGCATAGGCGTTAATGTCATCTCCGGCAGTAATCTCCTCAAGCCGCCGTCCCGACGCGGTTGTCGCGACGGTTCTCGGCCGCCTCTTAAGCACAGTCGTGCGATAAGATAGGTGAAAACCAACAAACGATAGTGCCAGAAACATGTAAAGGTCGACGTCGCGAATACGAGAGGATTTTTCTTCGCCCCCGCGATGCAAGCACCACCAAACCCCGTCCCGGAAGAATTTCCTGTCCTACTTGGGCGCCAACGTCATAGGGAGATGCAATGATAATTACTGGCGCTAACCAGGGAGGAAAGTCTACCTTCCTGCGTAGAATAGGTTTGGCTCAAGTAATGATGCAATGCGGGATGTTTGTGCCGGCTGAATCTTTCTGCGCCAATGTGTGTCATGGCCTATTTACCCACTACAGAAGGGGAGAAGAAGCTTCCATGAAGAGCGGTAAATTAGATGAGGAACTGAGTAGAATGAGCGACATCTTGGACGGAATGGAGCCAAGTTCTATGTTGCTGTTTAACGAATCGTTTGCCGCAACAAGTGACAGAGAAGAATCTGAAATTGCAACGCAGATAGTAAACGCATTGTTAGAAAATCGGATTAAGATTTTTTTGTCACACATTTGTATGAATTCGCCCATCGCTGCTTTCTGAAGATGGCCAATGCGTCTTTCCTTGGAGCCGAAAGGCGGCCGGACGGAGAGCGGACGTTCAGGCTGGTGGAAGGAGAATCGTTAGAAACCGGTTACGGCAAGGATTTGTATTATGCGACATTCGGGGAGCGAGAAGAAATGTCAGTACATGGTCATGCCTCAGAATAGCCATCCGAATGCCGGGCAGTTGCAGCAGCTTGTGTGCGGTCGATATCATACCAGTTCATGAGAAGGTACTTTTTGGTGGCTGTTGGAGGAGGTATCGGCAGCATCATGCGTTTTTCAGTTGCACAATGGATGTTTTCTATGCCGGTATGGACGCCACTTCCGGTTCTGGCCGTTAACGTGAGCGGTTGCTTTGCCATTTCTTTTCTGCACTTCGTCTCAGATCCATCCGGGGACATCTATCTGGGTCCTCGCAGCCGGCTCTTTTTGCTTGTTGGCATCTGCGGCGGCTACACCACATTCAGTACTTTCAGTCTTATCGCGTTTGATGCAGCGCGCCACGGAGCCCTCGCGGACCTTTGGTTGAACATCGGACTCTCCCACGTGCTATGCCTGTTGAGCGTCTGGGCAGGGGCTATTGTTGCAGCATCTTTTCCTCACGTTTCCCGTGCCGTGATACGCGCTTTGCGAAGCTAATCCCCGCATTACTCTGATCTTAGAGCGCCTGAAATGGAACTCCCAAAAGATGCAATGCTGTTAAGGATATTTCTTGGTGAAACCGATGAGCTGGAAGGAGAGCCGGTTTATCGAAGGCTTGTGCTGAAAGCTCGCGAGATGAATTTAGCGGGAGCCACCGTACTGCGCGGTCCTCTTGGATTCGGAAGATCAAGTCTTCTACATGCAAGCGCGACTTTCCGGATTTCCAAGGATTTACCGATTGTCATTGAGATTGTTGATACGCAGGAGAAGATTGAGGCGTTTCTAGTAGGCGCGGAACCTATCGTTGGCGCCGGACTGATCGCATTGGAAAAAGTGCAAGCGATTTTCTACAAGGCGAAGCGGCCGACGACCAGGGATTGATGATAGAACAAACCATTAGCAATGCAGCAGAGTCGTTAAACATCTGAATATGCTAACGGCCAACGGAACGCCTCACGAGCGATAACGAAAAACCTGCGCCCGTTCCAGAGTGACCAAGCCACCGCGCATCATCTCTTCCAACTCCGGCAAGAAGGCCCGAATTTTTTGGGCTTCGTCCACAATCTCCACGATAACGGGCAAATCTATGGAAAGTCGCAGAATGTTAGCATTGTGAAGATGAGTCGAGCGGCCGAAACCCATGGGGCCCCGCAACACTGTCGCGCCTGCGAGATGAAGTTCTCGAGCCCTCAGCACAATTGCTCGATAGAGTGGCCGATCTTTATATTCGTCGGCTTCCCCAAGAAATATTCGCAAAAGCAAACACTCCTCTGGCAAATCTCTGGTCTTAGCGTGTAACGACGATTCCGCGGAGGAGTGATTTGTGCTTGTGCGGACCATGATATTCAAAACCCCAAGAAAGATATCACCAATTTTTACTGCCAGGCCAGCGCTATTATAAAACTTGACTACACAAAACAGCTTCGGCCATGCCTTCTGATCGGAATGGTGTAGCAGCGCAAAATGCCGCTGAAAAAGCATACAACGCGAAAAGCAGTCCGTGGCAGTTCTAATTTCGAAATTTGCGTTTTGTGTCGAAACCGCCGCTCTGGCTTGCGCGACGGCAACTCTTCAGGGTTGAACCCCGTCATCTGTCGATGAACAATTTATTGATAGATGGAGAAATCGGCAGCGCTTGACGCGGTAGATTCCGAAAGTTGGTCCGACCAACTTCGGAATCTTGGTTTAAACCTGTGAAAAAATGCATCGAGCACCTTTTAAGGGCGATAAAGAGAGAACAGAATCCCATTCTGCAAGTGGAGTAGAAACTACCGGCGTTAATTAGCGCCTCTCCCGGATACTCAGGCGGTCGTCGGCAGTTTATTTGGCGCAATGAATGGCCTTCTCACACCACGATATAAATATGCCAGCACCGGCATCATCAATAAGGGCGCCAATGCGGAGAACGCCAGGCCCCAATGAAGATCTTTCAAGTCCGCGATCCAACCTACCATCCAGGGCATCAAGATGCCGCCTGCATTCCCAAACGCCGCCAAAGCAGCAAACATACTGGCGCC
>JAFAXJ010000665.1 GCA_019241095.1 Verrucomicrobiota bacterium
CGAAAGCGGTGGGCCGTTCATCCCAGGGGTCTAACCAAAGATCTAGTCCGGGAAGGAATATTCCGCGGTCAAAAGAAACCTTCATGTGTATGTGTCTTCACGGCAGACCCACGCCGGAAAGCAGTGTTTATGTGAAACAATACACTCAAACGACAGGATTGCGATGCCAGTCGACAGTCCAATGCCTTCCTTGGCCTGCCGTCTCCTGGCATCCGGCCCCGGATTGCGCGTTGACAGGTATCCTGAGACCACGTTTGATCCTGGTGATGAGAAGTGTTTTGGGAGCGTTGACATTTTTGCTCATTACACTCATAGTCCCGAGTCGATCGCAAAGCCCGATAGAAAGCGCTCCTGTCTTGCCGCTTGCGATAGATGACAACTTTGAATTTCGGAAATTCAAGATTTTTCGTAACGCCTTAGCTACGCCTGCTTCGACGCCGATTCCTACCCGGGATCTTATGATCGACTTTGAGAGGCGCCGGCGGCTTTGGGGTGCAATAGATGGGACCGATATTCACGCCAAGATAGGCCAATACTTTACTTTCTTCTGGCGGGCCAAACGGCCAGCGAATTTGGTTCTGCGATTGGAGTACAGACAGGCAAATCTGAAAAACTACGTCCAGGCAAGAGACTTGTATTATCCAAACGCCAAAGGAAATTATGTTTCGGAGATTGCGATCCTGGGAGATGATTATGAGATTGACGGGCCGATCACCTCATGGAGAGTCGTTCTAATCGAGGATAAAAAAATAGTGGCGCTCCTTCAATCGCGAATATGGCAGTAAAGCGAAACTGGGGCCGGTATTGAAACTCGAGTGTCCGGGGGGTATAATTGTGAGTGTTGTGAATAGTCCAGCTTCCATCTTGGTTGGAGTAACCAATCGGGCAGTCTATATAAAACTGGAAGGAAAAGGTTCTTTCAAGAACAGTCCTAGCCTGAAAGAATTTTTTCGAGAAATGCTGGGCAGGCAATTTCGGAACTTCGTCGTCGACCTGGAGAACTGTCCAGTGATGGATTCGACCTTCATGGGTACGCTGGCCGGCTTTGCGCTTCGGCTTCGCGAAGTAGACAGTGGTTCACTGCTTGTTCGTAATGTGAACAAAAGAAACTCTGATCTGCTGAAGAACCTTGGTCTCGATAATCTCTTCAAGATCGAGTCGAAGGCGGCCGGGGAGATCCCGGGCGGACTCGTTGAAGCTTCACATTTAGCGCCGCATTCGCCTTTGGCCACCCGTGCTTTGCTTGATCGTTCGGAGCATGCTGAATGTATGATCGAAGCACACGAAGCGCTGGTCGACGCGGATCCTGAGAATCTCGCCCGGTTCAAAGATGTTCTTGAGTATCTAAAACAGGATTTACGTGTTGGTTCAAAATAGCCTGGTTCGATGTGGTCCTTTCTGGTCATAGGACTACTCTCTGCCGCTGTACTTGTTTTACTTTTGATTCTGCGGAAGCAACGTCGATCGATAGAGGAGTTGCGCAGAGCCCGTGAGGAACTTCAAATTGAGGAAAATCGGGTATTCGATTTCTTGCACGGACTTGGTGAGGCTTTTTCGGATGACATTAGATCATCTGATCTTAATCGTCTCATAGTCGAAGGCGCTACGCGCATCCTGGATGCTCATGGGGGCGCTCTCTATCTGGCGGATCGCACCGGAAAGTTACTGTTGCCGACCTACATCTTAAAAGGGTGTCCTCCTTTAGTGGAAGTACCTCGTGAAATCTTGCAACAGAGCGCAACCTCACCTACGGCTCTGGATAGCTATCTCCGGCTACATACAGTGAAGGCTGGCGAAGGATTATTAGGGTCCGTGTGGGAAAAAAAGGAACCTCTTTTTCTGTCAAGCCGCGATTCTGATCCCCGGCTGGAAAGCCTGAAGCATTCCGCTTTGGAAATGGATTCAGTGATGATTTGTCCGCTTGTTTACAGCAACCAGAGTCTAGGTGTGCTTGCAGTGGCAAATGGACCGATGAGCACGCCATTTTCTCCCTCAGATTTTGTGGTGTTCCAGTCCATTGTCGAACAATCAGCGTTTGCTTTGTACAACGCCATTGTCTATTCGGAAGCCAGCGAGAAGAGGCGAATCGATCGGGATCTGGACGTAGCGAGGGATATTCAACGAATACTGCTTCCCAACAAAGAGCCGGAGATACAGGGTTTCTCAATCTCTGGGCTCAACATTCCAGCAAGCCACGTAAGTGGTGATTACTATGATTTTATTCCCTTAAGCAAACAGTGTTTAGGAGTTGCGATTGCTGATGTTTCCGGAAAAGGAGTTCCAGCATCGCTGATCATGGCGATGTGTCGCAGCGTGCTCAGATCCGTTGCCCGATCGAGCGAGTCGGCCGCGACCGCCCTACAAGAAGTGAATCGGCAACTCTACCCAGACATCAAAGAAGACATGTTTATCAGCATGGCGTACCTGATCCTGCAGTCAGGTGATGAGGAGGTCTCGATGGCTCGAGCCGGCCACGATGCCCCTTTACACTTTCGCGCTGCTGATGGCTCTGTTGCTCCGATTAATCCTCCAGGAATGGCCCTCGGAATTGACAGTGGAGGCGTTTTCAATAGGGTAACGGGCAATTTCAAACTCATTCTCGGGAAGAATGACTGTTTGATCTTGTATACCGATGGCGTGACGGAAGCCTTGGACGTCAATGGTTTAGAATTTGGTATGGCCAAGTTAATCGAGGCGATTCAGAAAAGTGCTGCGGAAGGGCCCCAGGCTATCCTTAAACAGGTTACGAATGATCTAATGGACTTTGTCGGTGGTCAGCCGCAAAGCGATGATATTACTCTTATAGCGATACAGAAGTTATGAGTGATCCAAAAAACGAGAGACAAGCTGAAATGGGTGTTGATGAAAGCTTAACTTTAAAAGCAGCTCGGGCGGGCTTGGAAGTTGCGGATCCGGATCCCGGGGTTGCCGAGCAGGAAAACGACACACCCTCGTCCCCTGAGGCAAACGTTCCTGAGCTGATCGCTGAATTGGAGAAATACAAAGATATTGCGCTCCGGTCTTCAGCCGATCTTGATAACTACAGAAAACGAGTGATGCGTGAAAAAGAGGAAGCCGTTCGATATGCAAACGCGGCCTTCCTGGAAAAGTTAATTCCAATCCTCGACAATTTTGAACTGGGCTTGCAAGCTGCCAAGGCTGCTGGCGGAAACACTGCCATTCTTGATGGGTTGTCAATCGTTGCCAAGCAGTTGCAGGAATTTTTGGAAAGTATCGGCGTTGAGACGATTGATGCCACGGGGCGGCCTTTCAATGCGAATTTGCATGAAGCGATCGCTCAAGAACATAGCTCCGAAGTTTCGGAAGGAAGCGTGATTCGGCAAGTTCGAAAAGGCTACAAACTCAAAGAGCGGTTGATTCGACCGGCAAACGTTGTTGTTTCGCAGGGAGTTTCCGCTGGAGAAAGAAAGTCTGAGGCTCGGGCGGGCGCATAGCGAATGGCAAGTAAGCGTGATTATTACGAAGTTTTGGGAGTCGACCGGAATTCAAGCACGGAGGACATCAAACGTGCGTATCGGAAACTGGCGGTAAAATATCATCCGGACAAGAACCCGGGGGACAGCAAAGCGGAGGAAAGTTTCAAGGAAATAGGCGAGGCTTATGAAGTTCTAATGGATGATAACAAGCGGGCTGCCTACGATCGATTTGGTCATGCCGCCTTCGGCGCAGGCGCCTCCAGGGGACCAGCCGGCTTTCACGACCCGTTTGAGATTTTCCGCGAGGTTTTCGGAATGGGCTCCGACAGCGGAGGTATTTTTGACCAAATTTTTGGGAACTCGGCTGCGCCTCGCGACCGTAGTGGGCGCCAACGAGGATCTGATCTGCGTTACGATCTACAAATTACTCTTGAAGAAGCTGCATTCGGAACAGAGAAAGAGATCGAAATCTTTAAGCACGATGTCTGCACTCATTGTAGCGGAACCGGAGCGGAGTCTGGGTCGCGTGCGACTTCCTGCCCCACTTGCCAGGGTCGCGGCCAAGTCATCACTGCCCGAGGTTTTTTCCAAGTTTCCCAGACCTGTCCCCGGTGTCGTGGGACCGGGCAGGTCATAGAACGCCCATGCCGGGAATGCGGAGGCGACGGGCGAGTTGAAAAGCGTTCTCGTATCAAGCTCAAAATTCCTGCTGGAATCGATGACGGAGCACGACTGCGTTCGTCCCGGAATGGCGAGGCAGGAGTTCGTGGGGGCGCGCCCGGGGATCTTTATGTAGTAATCCACGTCAAGGAGCACGAGGTTTTCACTCGCGAAGATGACGATCTATACTGTGAAGTGCCGATCAGCTTTTCCACTGCTGCTCTAGGCGGCGAAGTGCGGGTTCCTACTCTCGAAGGTCAAGCCGCTTTAAAAATACCGGCTGGTTCCCAAAGCGGCACTCTATTCCGGCTGCGAGGACACGGAGTTCAAAACATTGAGACGAAAGGCAGAGGCGATTTGAGAGTGAGAGTTATCGTAGAAGTCCCAACGAAGCTGAATTCTGAGCAAAGGAAGAAGCTAGAAGAATTCGCCATGTCTTGCGGTGTAGACAACAATCCAATGCACAAAAGCTTCTTCGAAAAAGCGAAAGAATTTTTCCGCTGACTCCCGGGTGAGCACTCACCGATTTTTCATTGAGCCTGCGGCGTGGAACCTTCAGGCGTTAACGCTGGAAGAGCCTGAAGCACATCATTGTCTCCATGTCCTGAGACTCGGGACAGGTTCCAAAGTTGTGGTTTTCAATGGGAAAGGGGAAGAAGCGAATGCGGAAATAACAGAAATCGAGGGAGATCGTGTTCGACTGAAGGTTCTTTTTTCAGGAAAATCCAATCCGCTGCGCTGCAGAACTACCCTGGCACAGGCAATTCCAAAAGGCAGGAATATGGAGCTGATTGTGCAGAAGGCGACTGAATTGGGTGTTGCGAAAATTGTGCCGCTGATCTCAGAACGAACCGTTGTAGAGATCGATTCGAAAGAAGGAGAAGTAAAGAGGGGTAAATGGAAGCAGGTTGTTATTGAAGCGGCTAAACAATGCGGTCAGAATTGGATTCCTGAAGTTTCCCTTCCGATCTCTACGAAGGCATTTTTAAGAGATCTGGACCGATATGATGCTTCCTTGATTGCGTCGCTGCAGAGCGATTCACGTAATTTCAAACTGGTGCTTTCTGATCTAGTCTCACAGTTAGGTCGGCCACTATATTCTGTTCTGATGTTAATAGGCCCGGAGGGTGACTTTACTCCGGCTGAAATCTCGCAGGCTAAATCGGAAGGCTGCATACCTGTATCCCTTGGTCCGATTGTTTTGAGAACGGAAACGGCAGCTATCTACAGCCTCAGCGTTTTAGCCTATGAACTGCAAGCAAATACAATCAGTTAGTTTCATCCCTGTTCCGGGATAATTGATTGACAATAATTTTCCTCCTGGAAAATCGTTCCGTCGAAACATTCTTGAAAGGTCTTGCGAAATGGATTCGAGACCTTCATTCTCCGAGTGTGTTGGGTTGTTGTCCTGTTGCTGCCGGATTGCTGTTTTTACTGCTTAGTAGAGCCGTCGCGTTTGACTGGACAATCACCAAATTCGACAATCGCGACTATCTGCCCTTAGATCAAATCGCCAGATTCTACAGTTTTACTCAAGCGGATCTGACCAGCGATATCCCTACCCTTTCTGGTGCTACTCTCCGTCTGCAGGGCGGAGTCAACTCGAGAGAGCTATACTTGAACGGTTTGAAGTTTATACTGAGCTTCCCGATAATTCGAGTTGGGGACAAGGTGCTGATGTCGCGAATGGACCTCAGTAAATTAGTAGAACCGGTTTTGCGGCCAGCAAAGATCCGGGGCTCTCCTGTTCACACGATAGTACTTGATCCGGGGCATGGCGGGTTTGATCAGGGTGCACAGTCGCAGTTTGGAAGCGAGAAGGACTTTGCTCTCGATGTTGCGCTACGAGCACGGCAGTTGCTTGTGCGGTTTGGCTATAATGTTCGCCTAACACGCGCTTCTGACGTGTTTGTTCCGCTTGAGGAAAGGGCCATGTACGCTAACAGTGAACCTGCCGCGGTTTTCATCAGCATTCATTTCAATGCTGGAGCGCGCGAAGATGCCTCCGGCATAGAGACTTACACGCTTGCACCGCGCGGCGTACCCTCAAGCAATGATGACTTTTTAAGTTTGGCAGATTTTCGGCCCTGTGTTGGCAATCTGCGCGACGGAGAAAATATCGCTTTGGCCTCAGCAATGCACTCGGCATTAATAACGAGAATCGGCGGACCTGATCGGGGAATCAAACGAGCACGATTCGTAGTCTTGCGCGATATTTTAATCCCTGGTGTCTTGGTCGAGGGCGGCTTTTTGACCAGCCCCCAGGACCAGCTGCGAATTGCGACCCCGGCCTATCGGCAGCTTCTGGCCGAAGCTATTTCTCAAGGTGTCCGGGCTTACTCTCGCGCAATTGAGCGCGGTAATCCTGACGTGATTGCAAAACGTGACTATCTAACTCCGGAGTCGCCCAAGATCTGGGATCCAGCAAACCAGAATGTGTATGCATTACCAGAGCCAAAGGCGCAACAATAGAGTATAAGCGGCGAAGCGCAGT
>JAFAXJ010000009.1 GCA_019241095.1 Verrucomicrobiota bacterium
AAGGCGAGAAGCTTCAAGATATAGCGCCTGTCGTGTCACAGGATGATGAACTGGAAGGAGAAGGGCTCACGGAGCAGTGAGGAATGGGATAAAAGTCAGTTCGGGAGTAGGAGTCAGGATCGTACAGCTGAAAATAAGGACACAGCTGAACATGGGGATAGGTCTTAACTGGCAGCGAGCAGCAAAAAATGTGAGCTATTTAGGATTGCGTGATCAAAGACTTGGCGTTTGCTGACAACGCTATGGATTGGAGAGCGGGCGAACTGGAGAGCAAGGATCCTGCCGCGCTAGACTGCTCGTAAACAGCAAGGTCTTTCAGAGCGCTCTAATGATAATTACCTGACAACTTTGAGCTAAAATGAAGTGAGCAAGGACGCAGTTAACAAATTCGCCTTTGAAAGACCTTTGATGCTCGCCGGCAGTCTAGCGGCGACAGAGCCTCGCTTCCTGCCGTTGGCGGCGTTTGGCAGGCTGTCATTTGGTCTCCGCGCATCGAGATAGCGTCAGTTGCTGAGAGCAGGGTTCCGATAGAAAGCCGTGAGCTAGGGAAAGTCCCAACTCGAGCTCTCTATGAACCCGACGGAAGGCAAGAACCGCAGGCCAGCACTTGAGGCTGGAACTCAGCATAGTCCGACGAAGACGCCCTTTTATCGGCGATTGATCGAAGAGCCGAGTGGTCGGTCAGAGAAGGGAGATGAATTAAGAGGTTGGCCCAGCCCCGGCATTGACGCTGCCGACCTCCTGGCTCCAACACGATTTCACTGGTCAGTGCCGCAACAGAAGCGAGATTGCGCGCGTATGAAATACCGCAGATTAGGCAAAGCAGGCATCAAAGTAAGCGAGCTTTCGCTCGGGTCATGGCTGACTTTTGGAAACCAGATATCGGACGATGTCGCAGAATCGCTCATGATCGAGGCCTACGAGAATGGTGTGAACTTTTTTGATAATGCGGAAGGATATGCCCAAGGCAGGTCCGAGCTGGTCATGGGCAAAATCTTGAATAAAGTGGGATGGCCTAGAGACACTTGGTTGGTATCGAGCAAGGTGTTTTTTGGCTCAGCTCCTCAACCCCAAAAACCCAATCAATATGGTTTGAGTCGAAAACATGTGTTCGAAGCTTGTCACGACGCGATGAATCGGCTTCGGGTCGACTATTTAGACCTTTATTTCTGCCATCGCCCGGACCCCGAAACACCGATCGAAGAAACCGTCCGAGCAATGAGCGACTTGATCGCTCAAGGAAAGGTCCTCTATTGGGGTACTAGCGAGTGGAGCGCTCAAGAAATTACACAGGCTCACGCGGTTGCGCGCCAGTTCGATCTGGTTCCGCCAACCGCGGAACAGCCGCATTATAACATGCTTGTGCGGGAGCGGGTTGAGAAAGAGTACAGCCGCATCTACGACGAACTAGGAATCGGCACAACAACGTGGTCGCCACTGGCGAGCGGGGTTTTGACTGGAAAATATAACAATGGCGTTCCTAAAGAAACTCGACTCTCGTTTCAGGCAAACTCCTGGTTGCGCGATCGATTCACTCAAGAACAGATTGGCAAAGCCGGTAGATTGGGGGAGATCGCCGCCGACCTGGGTATTTCACAGGCGGTGCTGGCCGTTGCATGGTGCTTAAAAAATCCTCGTGTCAGCACCGTCATTCTAGGGGCGTCCAAGATTGCCCAGCTAAAAGAGACCTTAACGGCGTCTGATGCGGCAGAAAAACTTTCGCCTGACGTATTGGAACGGATCGAGGATATCGTTCAAAATAAGCCACAGATTAACGATTGAAGGATTTCTCATCGAGATTGCTTGCGCCCCCAGTCCTTCACGTATCCGCGCCTCCGGCGTGATCCTGATATGACTGAACAAACTCCTGAGTGACTTTGCACGGCCGGTTCTTTATTATTGCGGCTCACACTTAACCATTTAAAATTAGGAGCTTCTCGTATGGGACAGCGAAAGAGAAAGATTTCCGCTAAACGCATTCCTCTACAACGGGAGCTATTGTTCTCCCCGGAAGGTAAATATTTCGACCTCAAAGCACCGTTTGATAAAATAAATGCCGAATACTTCGGTTATGCCCTAAAAGGCTATACCATCACCTGGGGACGCCGACGAAGACTTCCTCCAAAGGAATACTTTGTGTTTGGTACGATCCAAGAGGAAGACAAGATCATCCGGATCCATCCTCTATTGGATGCACCCTTCGTGCCAGCCTGGTTCCTTGAATACGTGATTTATCATGAAATGCTGCACGCAATTGTCCCCGAAGAGGTGGACGAAAACGGTCGACGCCGGGTCCATACACCGGAATTTTACCGGCGCGAACGGCTATTTCGGTTCTACAAGCGCGCCCGCCGATGGGAAGACGAGAACCTGGACCGGTTCCTGCGCTGAGATCAGCAGATAGCTTTATTTTTCCGGATGTAGGGGAGCAGCCCTAAATGAGGCTTCGCTCCGCTACATCCTTGGTTTGATGACGGCCGATCTGGCCGCCAATGTCACTGAGGCGAAGATCGAGAAAGAGGCTACGGGGGCCTGTCTACCCAGGTGCAAAGTTCAAGCTGCTATCATCACCTTACCTTGGCTTGTGCGGCGTAGGAAAGGAGCCGGGTTTGGTCATTGTCGCAGGAGTGTTGGTCGGAGCAGGTACGGCTGAGTTTCGACCTACCGGGCTGGCGGCTGCAGACGGTGGCGGCCGGTTAGCATTCAGCTTAGAAATTACTGGTTCGCTAAAATCCATCGTGTCCTTCGAATAGATCACAACCGGAATGATGTTGTTCGCGCTGAAACCCGATTTGTCGAAAACCAGATCGTAATTCTGGGTTCTTACCTGATCATTAACAACTTTCATGATCTCGTCGACAATCCCGTCGCGCATCCTTTTAAGCTGATCCTGAATTTGCTTTTCCCTGGTCTGGCGAAAATCGGTAATCTCCTTTTCTAGACCTTTGGTCTCCGCGATCTTGGTATCCCGTTCCTGGGCTTTCTGATCTTTCGAAGCACCGCTGAGCTCGGGCTTGTTCATCTCGTCGTTCAGCTTATTGATGGTGTCCAGATTCTTCTTGTAGACATCCATCCGCTGGTCGAGCTCATCTTTGTAGGCCCGCTGTGCCTCTTTCAGTTTATCTTCAGCGTCTCTGGTCTTGTAATAAGCAGTGAACACTTTTTGCATATCGATCGTGCCGACTTTCATCTGCGCTTTCGCCTGTGAGGCGAATCCGAAGCTTACGGCCAAAACACCAACCAACATCAGCTTTGAGGTTTTCTTCATAGATTTTCCGCTAACAACTCACCCATTGGGTTTGACTTCAGACCTTATCAGAAAGTTTTTTGTTCAAAATTGGTATCCCACACTAAACTGGAATTGGCCACTTGAACTGCTGAATCTATCTCTTTGAATCGGGAATCCGTAATCGACTCGAATCGGCCCGATGGGTAAATCTAAACGAAGACCTAAGCCAACATCGGAATTTATACCATGGGTCCCAAAAGAAAATGAACCGGGATTGACAAAACCGGCGTCATAGAAAACGGCTGCTCGCACGCGCTGGATAACCGGAACGGTATACTCAACGGTAAAACGCGTAAGCGTATTTCCTCCGATTGGCTGCCCGTTAGGGTCTTTCGGACCGACATCGCGGAACCTAAAACCTCGAAGTGTATTCGCACCCCCCAGGTACAAACGATCGAATAGCGGAACGGTACTTGATCCGTCAAACGGTTGCACCACGGCAACTTCCCCGTTGAACAACAATATCGTGTCGTACCACAAGTTAAAATATTGTGCGCCTTCGATATCAAAACCCCAAATATTGACATCCCCGCCGAGCGGTCCTCCGGAAACATAGGTCGAAAAATCAACTCTGGTCCCTTTCCGACTCAGAAAAGAATTGTCACGCTTATCATACGTAAGACTCAGGGTAACTCTGCTTTCAAGATTACTCGTGCCTTGCTGATTGATGAGGTCAATGAGTTCCTGGGTAGCGTTACTGGATATGTCGTAAATTTCAATTTCCTGGATTGTGTAATCGAGCTTCAGAGCTAGAAAATTCGTGATCGGTTTTCGCATGAAAAGGTCGAAACCATAATTCCGCTGCGCGTACTCATCGCTGTAAAAAGTGGCCTCGCTGTAGAATAAACGACCCCCGAACGCCAGCCGCTGATCAAGGAAATAGGGCTCCGTTAGCTCCAGGGAGAAATCTTTCCTCTCAGTGCCTAATTGCGCCCGCAAACGGAACTTTTGACCGGCGCCGGTAAATGTTCTCCAATTGGTAATGTCGAAGTTGCCCTGCGAAAGTTCTCCAAAGCCCACGAGACCGTCCGTAGAACTAAAGCCCAGCCCGAAATTCAGGGTTCCAGTTCGCTTCTCCTGCACCACCACATTTAGATCTTTGCGACCCGGTACGTTGGTGTCGCTCGCATAGGTATCCACTCGCTCAAAATATCCAAGACCTTCTAAACGCTTCTTGCTGATTTCGACCCGGACCGTATCAAAGACGTCTCCAGGGGCTAGTACGATTTCACGCCGAATGACTTTATCTTTTGTCCTCGTATTGCCGCTGATATTGATCCGCTCAACATAAGATTGGATGCCTTCCTGGATTTTGTAATTCAAGCTGACCAACCCTGGGCCGGCCGGGGTCGTCTGTACATCCACCTTTGCATCCGCATACCCGGCGACGCCATAAGCGTCTTCGACCGCTTTAATGTCTTTCTGCAGCTTTTGCGGTGAAAAGATTTTGCCTTCAGTAACTTTGATTACTTTACGAAACGCTGGTTCCGTTACGACTTGCAGCCCCTGCACATTGACGGCGGCAACCCGGTATTGTGTCCCCTCATTGATATAGATGGTGACTTCGACACCATTTCTTCGGCCGGTATGATCAAGGCGCACGTCTGTGACCTGAGCGTCTGCAAATCCGTTATCCTGGTAATATTCCTTAATCTTCTGGATATCATCGTCCAACTGAGAGGTACTCAATCTGCCGGCGCCGGTAACGAATCCGAGAATATTGTTTTTCTTCGTCTTCATTACTCTCAAAAGTCTTTTGGAAGCGATTGAGTAGTTACCAACGAACCGGATCTCCTTTACGATCCCTTTTCGACCTTCGCTGATGGAAAATGTTACGCGAGCTGTGCCCCGTTCTTCATTCACGTCGACCTTGTATTGGACGTCGATGTCGGGGAAACCGCGCTTCTGGTACAACTCAACCACTCGTTGTCGAGCCTGTTCAAGAGCTTGTTCGTCCAGCGGAGTGCCAGTCTTAACATTCAACTCGCGGCGTATTCGTTTCGGACTGACCGCCTGAGTACCCTGGATAAATACTTCGGACAAGGTCACTCGAGTTTGTATTACGACAATCACTTTTACCCCGTCCGG
>JAFAXJ010000578.1 GCA_019241095.1 Verrucomicrobiota bacterium
CTGGTAAATCTCTGCTTTTGCGCCGACATCTACCCCCCGCGTAGGTTCGTCCACAATTAGCAAGTCACAACTTCGGGTGAGCCATTTGGCTAACGCGACTTTTTGTTGGTTTCCTCCGCTTAGCCCAGCCGTGACCGTATCTAGAGAGGGGGCCTTAACCCGAAGCCGCTTCGTCAATTTCTCTGTCTCTGAAATCTCATGTCCGCGGTCAACAAATCCGGCGCGTGTAAAAAAATCTATGTGCGGTAAAGAAACATTGTCCGCAATGCTCATGGAAAGAACTAATCCTTCTTTCTTCCTGTCTTCCGGTAGCAGGCCAATGCGGCGGTGCATAGATTCTTTCACATTGCCAAGTTTAAGCTTAGCCCCCCGGATATAAACGTCCCCAGTCGCATCTCGATCAAGTCCGAATACAGCTTTAGCGACTTCGCTTCTGCCGGCTCCAACTAGACCAGCCATACCGACGATTTCAGAGCGATGAACATTAAACGAGATATCTTCAAATTTTCCTACCGACGAAAGGTGCTCAACGCGGAGGATCTCTTCACCTGGCTGCAGGTCTAGATGTTTTGGACGTGCGGTCAGAACGGCACGTCCGACCATTTGGCGGATCAGTTGGTCACGACTGATTTGGTCAACTGAATTGGTTGCCACGAATTTTCCGTCGCGCAGAACGGTCACTGTGTCGCACAGCCGGAAGATCTCGTCCATACGATGGGAAACATAGATGATGACCGTCCCTTTTGCTTTCAGCCGATTGATAAGACTAAAAAGGTGTTCGCTCTCGTTAACTGACAGTGAACTGGTCGGTTCATCGAAAATCAGAATACGAGCATTTAAGCCGACCGCGGCCGCGATTTGCACCATTTGCTCCTGCCCAGTCGTTAACTGCGCTAACGGTGTATTGACGTCGATATTCGCCTCGATCTCCGACATCAGAGCTTGAGCGTTCTCACGAAGCCGGACCTTGTCTACGAACCCGGACTTCTCCGGCATTGAACCTAAAAGAAGATTTTCGGCAACCGTCAGGTTTGGGCAAAAAGCCAACTCTTGGTGAACCAAGGCGATCCCGAGCGCCTGTGCGGCACGAGGATCAGTGGGATGCACTTCCCGATCCTGTATCCGTATGGAGCCGGCATCAGCAGTATAGACTCCGGCAATAATCTTACCTAACGTGCTCTTGCCCGCCCCGTTCTCTCCCATTAACGCATGAACCGATCCGGATTCGAAAGAAACGGAGACGCCATCCAGGGCACGGACGCCCGGGAAATTTTTCGATATGTTAGAAGCGGTAAGGTAAGCCATAGCTTAAAAACAGTTTGGCTCGCGGCATATCTGGCCGCGAGCCAAAAGGATCATCTTCAGAATTTAAACGTTATTTTTTGGGAAGCCACACGTCCCACTTCTTCGCAAATTCATCGACATCCGCTTTGGTGACGGGAATCAGATCCGCCTTTACAAAAGAGCCTGGCGGATTTTGATTTTCCGCGACTTTGTTGTATAACAGGTCAACAGACTTTGTTCCCCACTCGTAAACCTGCTGAGCAAGAAGTACTTGGACATGGCCATCACGAACATACCCAAGTTCGGCAGGCAAAGCATCAACCGCTACCACCTTGATCGCTCCCGGAGGAAATTTCAGGGCGTTGTCGGTAAACAGAGGCCAACCGCCAATCATTGCCCAGCCGCCGATGTCCGGATGAGCCTGGTTCACCTGCTCCACTTTCGCTACTGCATCCTGAGGCGTTTCTTTATGATAGAACGCGTCCAGGATTTTGATACCTGGATATTTCTTAGCTTCTTCTCGCGCTCCCTGCACCCGTTTCTGCAAGTTAGGCGCATTCTGGTTGCCTGCCAGAATAGCGACTGTACCTTTGCCGCCCATCTCCTTGGCTAGTTCGGACATGACTTTCTGTCCGCACTCCAAATCGTCAGTCCCGAAGCAGGCCAAGCGCTTACTTTTAGGAGCATCGCTATCAAAAGTTACGACTGGCACGCCATTTGCCACCGCTTTATCGATCGCGTCGGTCAATTTATTAGCGTCAGAACAGCTGACTGCAATTCCGCTCGCACCATTATTGATCAACTGTTCAACCGCGTCCGCTTGCTTTTGAGGATCTTCCTCATTCGGGGTACGCCAGTCGATTGTGATTTTTACACCCTTTTCTTTGCTGAGCTTAGCGGCTTCATCTTCCGCACCAGTCTTGGCAGCCTGAAACACCGGGTTGTTGTTGGATTTGGCGACAAAGCCAAATACATATTCCTTTTCCGCTGCAAACCCTGTGGCTGCTGCCAAGGTGAGTAGGCCGGATAAGGTTAAACTAATTTTTCTAATCATTTTGATTGAGGACTTACAGAGACAGGAGTGTCGCTCGATTCGATCACTTCCTTTTTACTTCGACTTGTTCTCGCCAGCAGACGTCTGCTAGCCAACCAAGCATTTAGCTGGTCAAATAACACCGCAGCAATTACCACCAAACCGATCACGATCTGGCTATAGTTTTGCGGGATGTTAAGAATAACCAGCCCGTTCGAGATCATTTGCAAAATTATCGCACCAAGTAGAGCACCTAACGCCGTTCCTTTTCCTCCGATCAAACTTGCTCCGCCCACCACTGCCGCAGCGATCACATTCAATTCATAGCCCTGGCCATCGCCTGATGAGCCCGCTCCATAATATCCGAGCGACAAAACCGCAGCCAAGCCGGCACTCAATCCGGATAGCGCGTAGACTAACATTTTGATGCGACCTACTCTTATACCGCTGTAACGGCTCGCGACCTCGTTTCCACCAATAGCGTAAACCTTTCGGCCGATGGCCATTTTGGCGAGGAAGATCCCACCCAAAATCATTACAATGATCATCACGATGAGTGGAATTAGCGTTAGACCAAAAAATTCCTGGCGAACAATTTCTCGGAAACCCGATGGGAAACCACCGATGGACTGGCCATTCGTCTGCACAAAGGCAATCCCGCGATAGATCGCCATCGTCCCTAGGGTGATGATAAAGGGATGCACATTGAATGTGACGATCATGGCTCCGTTAAGAAAGCCAGCGACCAATCCGACCAGAAGAGTAATTAGAATGCCAAAAAGCACTTCACCAAGACCGCCTGACGCGCCAAACCGAGTCATTACAAGCGCACCGCATACTGCCGACAATGCATAAGTCGCACCGACCGACAAATCGATGCCGCCGGTTATGATCACAATTGTCATGCCTACCGCCATGATCGCAAAGAAGCTTGTATCCTTGGCGATCTGAGTCAGGGTTTGCGCGTTGAGAAACTTATTGTAAGTAGCAAAAGCCGGCACCATCTTTCCTGAGGCGTCCTGTTCCATTACCCGCTGGCGCACGCCATTATGAATTTCAAATTTGGGCCTTTGCACAGACCCGCCAAAGACTGTCAGAAGTAATCCAAGCACGATGATCGCTAGGATCAAACCTCCTTCAGGAAATTTGGAGAAATTGAAACTGAACTTTCGGGGGGTTGCCATCAGCTGGGACCTTTTATTATGCTTGCAGCAAAGCTTGTCAAGCTGGAAGATTCAGCGAACTTGGACTTCTGCGGCAGACTAGCCGCCGAGCTCAAGAATCGCTCGGCTCACCTGCATCCGCCTGCGACTAACATTCGCAATCGCTGTTTGCACTGTAGAGGAGCTGAAGCTATCGAAATAACTTATTGGATGACCTGGACCGGGGTCCCTATCTTAACGCGGGCATAGATCTGCGGCGCGATCTCAGCCGGCAGCCGAATGCAGCCGTGGGAGGCGGGATAGCCCGGCAGAATCCCTATATGCATCCCGACTCCTTCCCAGGTCAACCGCATGAAATAGAGCATCGGTGCCCCCGCAAAATGTGTACCGCTCGGGGCAGAATCAATGCGCGCACTAACGCCCGCCCGCACTATCCTGCCTTGGGAATCGACGAAATTTCCGTAAACACTGGAATGATGGTCAGGATCTTTCTGGAGGACCGTAAAGGCGCCGCTGGGTGTGAAGCCTGCCTTTTTTCCGGAAGAAACCGGTGAATCGATCGCAACCTCGTTGCCGGCATACACATACACGCGCTGCCTGGACAAGGATACCACGACAGAGGCATTGTCGGGATTTAATCTCCCGAGGACACCTTTTTCAATAATTGGAGGTGCTTGCTTTGCAATAAGCTGTTGAGGCGCCATCATCCGCGGACGCCTGTCCTGAGCAAATCCTGCAACGTTCGTAAACAATAAGATCCCAGTGAAAATGTACGGTAGAGTTAAAAAATCTGGCCAATAGTGCTTCATCTTCTGCTTGATAGTCGGGTGAGG
>JAFAXJ010000632.1 GCA_019241095.1 Verrucomicrobiota bacterium
TATACCATGGGGCCAGCCGCCGCCGTTGCGCTCGTGATCAGCTTCTTCGGAATGCTCGCCACAGTTTTCTACGTTCGTATTCAACAGCGGGAAGGGAACCAATGAATCAGACGCTTGGGCGCGGCACCCTTTTGGCAGCTTACTTTATTCTGGCGGTTGCCGCGACCGTAGCCTTATTTCCGCTCTCTTTAATGGTTATAAGCGCCCTGAAGAAAAGCACCGAGATCGTTGCTAATCCGCTAGCTTTGCCAAGCAGCTGGCAATGGAGTAATTTCGCACGCGCCTGGACAGACGCTCAGTTAGGAAGGTCACTGCTGAATAGCGCGGAGACAGCCGGCTTTGCGCTCCTATTGATTTGCTCTACTGGTTCGATGGCAGCCTATGCGTTGGCGCGCCGGACCGGCCCAGGCTTACGCTGGATCAGCGCCTATCTGCTCAGCACGACAACACTACCGATCCAGCTTTATCTGTTCCCGCTCTATTTCGGCTTTGCCCATCTTGGTCTGATCGACAATGTCTTTGCTCTTTCTGTCGTATATACCGCTGTTTTCAGCCCGTTCGCGATCTTTCTGCTGCGGACTTACTATCTCGCGATTCCGAAGGAACTGGAGGAAGCCGCCATTATCGATGGCGCTAACCGTTGGCAGGTTTTTACTAAGGTGTTACTCCCATTGGTCTCTCCCGGTATCCTAACAGTGGCGATCATCTCAGGGCTGAATATCTGGAACGAGTTCCTGATCTCCTCGACGTTTCTTCAGGCGCACGATCAACAAACTGCCGTGGTGCGCTTCTACACCCTGGGCGGCCAATACACCAGTGACTGGGGAGAGATCATGGCGGCAGCGATTCTCATTGTGGCCCCCGTGGTTGTTTTCTTCTTGTTGATGCAACGGCGGTTCATCCAAGGCATGGCCTCGGGATCAGTGAAAGGCTGAATCGGAAAATTACTGAAGCGAATATAATTCACCAGAGGATAGGAAAATGATGCCTGCTCCTGACGATTATCTCGAACGCGTTTACGCGGGTGTGCTCGGCAAAATCATTGGCGTTTATCTAGGGCGTCCTTTTGAAGGTTGGACCCATCAGCGGATCGAGACCGAGCTCGGCGAAATCTGGAATTATGTGCATGAACAGTTCGGCGTGCCTTTGGTCGTCGCTGATGACGATATCTCGGGCACATTCACGTTCCTCCGCGCCTTGGCCGACCACGGAGGGACTGCCGATCTAACCTCTAAACAGATCGGATTGAGCTGGCTGAATTATATCGTTGAAAACCGAAGTATTCTCTGGTGGGGCGGCATGGGAAATTCAACTGAGCACACCGCCTTTCTTCGATTAAAGAGTGGAATTCCGGCCCCGTTGAGCGGCGCCATTGCCACCAACGGCAAGACCGTGGCGGAACAGATCGGCGCTCAAATCTTCGTTGACGGTTGGGCGCTGGTTTCTCCAGGCAATCCCGGGATGGCGGTAGAACTGGCGCGGAAAGCGGCTTCGGTAAGTCACGACGGAGAAGCGATTTATGCGGCCCAGCTTGTGGCAGCCATGGAAGCAGAAGCATTCGTTAACCCAAAGCTCGATCAGCTGATTGAAACCGGACTCTCTTATCTTTCTCCGGATTGCCTGGTGTCTCGGCTAGTCAGCGATGTCCGCAATTGGCATCGAACGGACGGCGATTGGCGGCTTACGCGAGAACGGATCGAAAAGGCCTATGGATACGACAAGTTTCCCGGTAACTGTCATGTCATTCCGAATCACGCCATCATCATTCTCAGCCTACTCTATTGCCAAGATGATTTCAGACGTGCCCTCATGATTGCGAATACGTCAGGTTGGGACACTGATTGCAACTCGGGCAATGTCGGCTGTCTTCTAGGAATAAAAAATGGTCTAGGTGCTATCGAGTCAAAGCTCCGGGAACCGGTCGCTGACAGAGTCCTTCTTTCGACCGCAGATGGCGGCCGTTGCATAAGCGATGCGGTGCGCGAAACATACGAAATTTGTAAGCTTGGCAGGGTACTAGCAGGAATGGAACCATTAACCCCGCCGAAACGAGGAGCAAGGTTTCACTTCGATCTTCCTGGTTCAGTCCAGGGATTTAGAGCCGTGTCGGACCAGCCAAATGGGTTGGCAATAAAAAACATTGAGGGCCACAGCAAACAGGGCGACCGCAGTTTAGCGATTCATTACCATCTGGGACCAGGATTCAGTCCGCAATTTGCAACGCCGACATTCATTCCACCGGACTCCAAGGGCGACAGTCATTACAGCCTGATGGCCTGCCCGACTCTGTTTTCCGGCCATTTAGTTAAATGGGGTTTGGAGAGCGATGTAAGCAATCCGGCTGAGATAAGTCTTACACCGTTTGTTTCTTATTATGATGGCAACGACGAATTGACCAAGCATACCGGTCCAACAACGAAAATGTCAGCCGGACAGGTATTGGAAAGGTCGTGGTTAATCGATGACCTGGATGGCTCTCCGATCGTAGAATTCGGTTTTCAATTGAGTGGTGATCGCCCGAGCGACGGAACCATCTATTTAGACTATGTTGATTGGAAAGGCGCTCCAACGACAAGCTGGCGCCGGCCCAAGGCAGAAGGTAGAATGTGGCGTCGCGCCTGGGTTAATGCCGTGGATCATGTCGGCACACGTTGGGCGTCAGCCTTTCATTTGTCTCAGAACAAAGAAGCAGGGCTTTTTATCCAAGGTTCTCGTGATTGGCAGAATTATCGCGTGAAAACAACATTAACAGCAGATCCGGCCAAATTCTTTGGAGTAGCTGCTCGCACCCAGGGTTTGCTGCGGTATTACGCTTTGCTTCTAGGTCCTGGTCAGCAGGTCCGATTAGTCCGCCAGTTTGATAATCACTTAGCTGAACTGGCAGCTAAACCATATCTATGGGAATGGGCAACACCTTATCAGTTCCAACTCGAAGTGTTAGATGATAACATATCCTGCTCGATTGATGAGAAGGAGATTATTTACACTCGAGACAGAGACAAGCTCTTGA
>JAFAXJ010000168.1 GCA_019241095.1 Verrucomicrobiota bacterium
GCCTAAATGGGATGGTTTTCGTTGCATTGTCTTTAAAACTGAAAAGGGCGTGTACTTGCAATCACGCACCGGCAAAGATCTCACTTCGCGATTTCCTGAAATCGTTTCTGCAATCCTGAGATGCGATAAGCGGAGCTTTGTTCTCGATGGCGAGTTAGCAATTCCCACCAGCTCGGGTTTTTCTTTTGACGCGCTCGTTACCCGCTTGCGTGTTGGGCCTAAGCGCCTGGTGCAAGACGTTTCAGCATCCCCTGCAATCTTTATCGCTTACGACATGCTTGGCGACGCCCAAGATAGTTTAATGGAAGCACCGTTCACTCGAAGACGTGCAGCTCTTGAGAAGATCTCTAAAACTTTGCAGCGGCAAAGTCCCCCACTCTACTTGTCGGCGAGTACGGATGATCTGCATCAGGTAGAACAATGGTTAGGTCACATTAACAGACATCTTGACGGCATTGTTGCTAAACGCGGTGACGCTCCATATCGCCCTGGAGACAAGCAAATGAATCTAAAGCTCAAAAATTATCACAGTGTCGATTGTGTCATTGGCGGATACCGTGACCATGAGATAGGAAGCGCCCACAACGAACTGTTATTGGGCCTTTTCGATTCGAACTCTCAACTGCAGTACGTTGGTTCAGCGGAAATCGATTTACGCCAGAAAAAACAACTTGGTAAGCTTGGGCCAGTGAAAGCAACGCCCTTCTATGGGCGGCAACCAGGTGAGAAATCCCATTTCAATAGTCTGCCGGCCGGGCCGTGGCAGCCTGTAGCTCCCGAGATCGTAGTCGAGGCGAGTTACGACCATTTCAGCGACGGTCGGTTTCGCCATGGGTGCACATTGATACGCATGCGGCCTGACAAATCGCCGCTAGATTGCCTACTCGAACAGATATCAGGTTCGAAGTTGGCTCCCATTTTCGAATTACTTGTCTGTTAGCTGCTGTTCGCGCGCATTGGTGCGGTATAGCTCAAAGTTCGCTAATTCCCCGCCCCAACGATGCAACATAAGGCAAAGCAAGAGTCCCGCTCTTCCGACCCCTCTGGGTAAAACGCGCGAACTCGGACGACGCCGTATGAAGGCGCAAAAGCTGTTGGACCGACAGCAACGACGCTGCGCAGCTGCGCACGCAGTGGTTTTCAATCAGGTTAAATGGCGCCAGCCGGCCAAAGTGGGGTTGCTGGCCCTACGTGGCGTTTACTGGCTCGTAAGTGCACCACAATATCGGCAACTTCATCGGTTGATAAGTGCTTTTGCAAAAGCACCTCCAAAACCCCATACGAGAGTACCGATTAGTGTTGCCCAAACTAGGTACTTAGTCTGGAGCTTCTGGCTTTCCGACCTCAGGTTAACCTTTGTGTGAATGTCCTTAATCCCTTTCTCTAATGTGGCGATCCGTCGCTCTAAATCGTCTGTCTGAAGGCTCGCGGCAGCTTGTCTTTCTTCCTCAGGCAAGTCTTTCCTGAGTTCGGACGCTTCTCCGCTGACAATTTTGTAGAGCTTGTCGGGATAATTCCGATCAAGGAAAAAAACCACAAGGGCAACAGCAACAGCGATAGCTCCGCCCCGATCTCCGTATTCGGAGTGCTTGGTGGAAATAGCCCATATGATACCGCCTACGCTAAGAGCTATGGCAGCTACAAGGACAGCACGGTAACGATTTTTTTGAGACATTTAAGGGCCGTCCGGCCCCATCGCCTTACGTAACAGATCGAGAATATCTGCGGCAAGAGCTTCCTTATGTACAAAAAACAGAGCGACTGCCGTCTTTGCTGGAAGGTTCACAAGATAATATGCCACCCAGCGGCCGCAGACTAAGGCATAATACGAATTGTTATCGTCGTCCGTGCTGAAATATTTCAGTTTCGAAGTCGGATCTGAGGGATTTCCCCTCCTGAGTTCATCGACGGCGGCTCTAATTTTCTGAAAGGCTTCAAAATCTTTGACAAAAGTCTCACATTGCTCAAACGACATTGAAGGGCTGGCATAATATTCAGCTTTTCGACTAAAATCAGAAATCTGACGGTCAAGGAACCGCGCATTGACAATCCGCCACGCCATTAATGGCTAATTTTAACACCTACCGGATCGCGGTAGACAAGCTCAATTAGAATTCATTTTGGACTTAGTAGGAGGTCTTTTTCTTTCATTGCATCCTCCAGTTTTTTACCGGC
>JAFAXJ010000200.1 GCA_019241095.1 Verrucomicrobiota bacterium
AAGATCGATCTGTGTTCTATCACCGGTAACAACGCACTTTGAATCGGCGCCCAATCGAGTCAAGAACATGAACATTTGTTCCGCGGTCGTATTCTGAGCCTCGTCTAGAATTACAAAGGCGTGGTTGAGAGTTCTACCTCGCATATAGGCCAGCGGAGCAATCTCAATGACACCCTTATCCATGTATTTCTGGATATCCTCTGCATCCAACATATCATACAGAGCATCATAAAGAGGGCGCAAATAAGGGAAAATCTTCTCTTGGAGATCGCCCGGCAAAAATCCCAGCGCTTCGCCGGCTTCCACCGCAGGTCTCGTCAGGATAATTCGCTTAACCTGCTCCTTCTTTAGAGCTTCAACCCCCAGCGCCATCGCTAGATAAGTTTTTCCCGTTCCCGCCGGACCGATGCCAAAAACGATATCGTAGCTTTGAATAGCTTGGATATATTTCAATTGCTGTTCCGACTTGGGAACAATCGGAGCGCGCCGGCTCGAAGTCGAAACCTTATAGCCGGCCAGATGTCCAAGCGGTTGTTTTGCGCGATCCGCAGCAGCATTCAAAGCATACTGGAATTCGTGGCGTCGAATCTGAATGCCCCGTTGTCTAGCTTCTTCTAGCTGATCAAAAACATGCCGAGCTTTCTCGATGTTGGGTCGCTCCCCTTCGAGCTTAAGCCAACCATCTCTTGTCGTTACCTTCACCGCGAGCCTTTCTTCAAGCGTCTGCAAAAGTTTAAAATCGTTCGCGTACAGTTTCTGAAGTGTGCGCGCATCATCGAATTGGAGCGTGTCGGATTCGACCATCAATCTTTTAAACAATGGCGCTCAGCCAGAAATCCGCTTCCGCGTGCGATATCTACCCAGTGTGTGCTATCCATCAAAGAACTCGGCATTTAGCAAAGAAGCATTTCCATTTTACTACTCTCAGGACGTTTCTGCTAGGAAAACGATTTTGTCGTTTACTTGTACGCATACGCCATTGCCCAATGAGTTCGTTCCGTCGGTGAGCTTACGACTTCAACGATTATGTAATAAGTCCCCGTTCCGGTCGGTTGTACTCTGGAAGCCGCAAAATGTCCACGTTGCCACGAATCGGATTCGGCCAGTTTACCCCGGCTATCATACACATGGATAGAAACACGGGCATTATCAACGTCAGATCCCATGCAAAACCAATAATCGTTTCCTCTGAAAAGCGTGTGGGGGATAGCTTTCTGTTCCCGAATGCCAAGATCGCCGCCCCATTGATCATCCCGAACCGTGAAGCCTTGCTTAACGTAAGGAGCGATCGCTTCAAGAGCTCGAGAAATAGCATCGTCCACTGTCGCGACGGCAGTGGTTACCATCAGTGAGGTCAAAAAAAAGAGATGTCGTCTCACAATTCTCTTTAAGCGCTCGAATTGATCGCCCGCACAATTTGTGCCGTGATTTCGTTAATGCGCTTCACCGAGCCGAGAGAAATTCTCTGGTTGATCAGGGGCGCAATTGCGTCGAGCGCTTTTTGTATTTTGGCAACTAATGGATTGCTGCGCATCCGAACAGGCATTCCGGCAAGCCTTTGCTGAAAGTATTTCAAAAGGTCCGGCTGATTGAGCAGATCCGCCGTGTCAGGAGAATAGGTCTTCGTTACGATTGAGGTCAGAACCTCCGTCCCGCGTAACCAGCCCCCTAAGCTCACAAGATGGGCAAGCTGCGCGTCCTTTAACTCTATCATCGCATTTTTGACGTCAGTGAGAGCTCCGTCCAGTTCCCGCCGCACTATGCCCCAGTCTCCGGCTTCCGCTCGGGTTACAATTGCGTTAGTCCGGCTCAAAACCGCTGTTTCGACTCCAATCGCTCTCGAAAGTTCGAGAACGTCGCGTCCGATCTGTTGAACCCTGGCCTTGTCGGTGGCTTCCACTGCCACAAACCCTTCGGCGATGACTGATCCCAATAAGAGGGCAATCTGAGCACGAGCGCCCCGGTTGTTGATGTTCGGATCCCGGAGTTCACTTCGCCAATTGGGAGTGCCTAATTTATCCAGAACATTGAACACTTCGCTCGGCAATGGAATAACCACATCCTCGAGTTGGGTGGCGGGAAATCTTGAGAGGTCAACCTGTTCCGGCACCGAGTCCGCAAAAGAGCTGAATTGTGTGACAATGGTTATTGTAGCTGACGCGAGTGAAGCCAAAACTATTTTCATCAATTTGTGCCGAACCTGGTTTTCCATACCGGCCTGGAGTCGCCCCAGAACCCGTTTCCGATTCGTTTGGTTAAGCTCGCCATCCTAAAAGCAAAATTTTCTTTGAGCAAATGCTGTTTCTGCCTAGCACTGGAAGGTGCATGAAGCTAGATCGCGTTGAGGAGTTAGTGAGCCGCTTTCCGAGCAAACGTATACTGGTGATCGGAGATTTAATGCTGGATGAGTTTGTCTGGGGCAGAGTCTCCCGAATTTCACCCGAGGCGCCCGTCCCGGTAGTCGAAGTTCTGAGAGAATCGTTTTACCCGGGCGGCGCCGCAAATGTAGCACGCAATGTGCGTGAGTTTTCCCCTTCTGTGTACGTGATGGGTTTGGTTGGCAAAGATTCTCATGCCGTAAAGCTGCGCACACTCCTCGAAGAAAACGGAATTAGACTTGACGCTTTGGAGAGTGAAGCAGCTTCACAGACAATCGTAAAGACTCGAATCATCGCGCGTCAACAACAAGTGGTGCGTGTCGATCGCGAAAAACCGTCCGCATTGTCCCTGGAAGTGCAACAACGCTGTTTTGAAAAGTTGACCAGTCTTATGTCTGTGCTGGACGCGATCATTTTTGAGGATTACGGAAAAGGGTTCCTTCAGCAGGAGTTTGTGGATCGTGCCTCCAATATGGCCCGCGCTCAGAGTAGAGTCGTAACTGCCGATCCCAATCCAAGAAATCCGCTATCATGGCATGGGCTCACTGCAATTAAACCCAATCGAGGCGAAGCATTTGCGGCTGCAGGAAAGCCTCTTCGTGAACCGGAAGCAGATCCTGCCCACGATGAAGCGCTTCTTGAAGTTGGCCAGGAGCTTTTGAGGCGTTGGAAGCCCGAAAGCCTTCTGGTAACGCTTGGTGAACAAGGTATGATCCTCTTCAGCGAGGATCGCACGCCTTATCACGTACCATCTCGTGCGCAAGAAGTTTATGACGTGTCGGGCGCTGGGGACACCGCAATCGCGCT
>JAFAXJ010000265.1 GCA_019241095.1 Verrucomicrobiota bacterium
AGTTTCGGCTGAAATGCTTACAATGATTCCTTGTCTAGCGCTGAAATTTTCACTCATTTTTACTGTCTAGGATTGAAGCTGGAGGTCTGAGCAAGTTCCTCCCACAGATGACGTTCCTTGTCACTCACCCTCGACGGCGTTTCGATCTTGGTAACAGCATAAAGATCCCCGCGAGTCGAACCTTTACGAGGCAGGCCTTGCTTAGCAAGCCGAAATTTACGGCCGCTTTGGGTGCCAGCAGGCACCTTGAGCTTGGCGCGACCGCCTAGAGTAGGAATGGTGATCTGGGTGCCAAGGACCGCTTCCCACGGGGCGAGTTCCAAATCATAATAAAGATCGCCGTCTTGCACGCGAAAATCGGGATGCCGTTCAAGACTCACTCTCAGAAACAAATCTCCCCCATTCTCGCCCCTCCCGGCCAAGCGGATTCGCTGGCCCTCTCGTATTCCAGGAGGAATCTTTACCGTGTACGTCTCTGCTTGCGAATTTGGCGAACGTCGCAAACTGATCTGCCGAGTCGAACCGTTCAGTGCCTCCTCCAGAGTAACCATAATGTCAGCTTCCAGATCCCGACGAGGCCTTACGAACGATTCGTCACTGAAATGCACCCCTTCGCTTTCGCCAACACGGCTTCGACGTCCGAAGAAAGCCTCAAAAAAGTCGCTAAACCCGGTGCCATCGAAGTGAAACTCTGTACCACCGCCATTACCCCCTGACGCCCAACCCTGGGGCGGAGCCTGAAACTGATCGCCTTGTTGCCAATTGGCGCCCAGCTCGTCGTACTTTCGCTTCTTTTCAGGGTCGCTCAGAACTTCGTAGGCTTCATTGATTTCCTTGAACTTTTCTTCACCGGCCTTTTTATCCTTGGCTACGTCGGGATGATATTTGCGTGCAAGGTTCCGAAAGGCGGACTTGATCTCATCGATTGTCGCACCACGGCTCACACCTAACGTTTCATAGTAATCTCGGAATTGTACTGCCATATCAAACCCGCAAAAAAAAGATGCGTTCCTGTAAAGCTACCTTCGCTCCCCGGCTTTTCCAATCGAGAGTTAACGCTGCTCTCTCATTCTTTCACTTGCTTTGTCCAATTCCCGTTGCTCGTTTTACGATGAGAAATTTGGATAAAGTGGCGGTTCTCATTTGCTCTCTCATTGCATTGGCAAGTCTTGTTTTTATTGTAAGCCAGGGAGTCAACGTCCCTTTCTCCGATGAATGGTGGTATTCAGGCCTCGTCAGGACCTTGGCGTCTGGGAAAGCCACATTCAATACTTTTTGGGTTCAAAACAATGAGCATCGGATGGCAATTCCAAAGCTGGAATTCGCGACGCTCGCAATCCTGACAGGTTGGAATTCAAAGATGATGATGTTTGCCGGATGGATCGTCATGATGGGAGCATTCTCGTTCCTTTTTGCCCAGTTCAGGAACATTTTGAACGGGAAGAACTCTGCTTCCTGGCTCATAGGGGTTACCGCTGCAGCAGCCATTTTTTTCTCCTTTGTTCAATACGAGAACTGGCTCTGGGCTTATCAATTTACATTCTTCTTTATCCAAGGATGCGTGGTGCTCGGTGTCTTTCTGTTATGCGACTCCCGATACGGGCTTGGATTCCGCCTGCTCGCATCTTGTCTGCTGTCGGCACTCGCTAGCATTTCATCTGCTCAGGGCCTTCTAGCTTGGCCGGCGCTAGTAGGTAGCTTCTCGCTGACGCAAACTTCAATTCGAAAGCGTTTAGCTGGCATCCTTTTCCTTCTGATTGCCGCGACCGTCATCTTCTCTATCTATTTTTATCATCTCAATCGCTCCCCGGACCTGCAGTTGAGGAGTGAACAGCTGATGACGAAGCCGCAACTGCCGATTATTGCTTTTTTCGGTCTGATTGGTAATCCGCTTGTGTTTTGGGTGCCATACGAGCATCGGCCACACCGAGCCTGGGTTGTGGGGTTTTTGTTGACTCTCCTTTTTTTGGGAATGCTTAAACTCGTCGCGCGAGAGCGGAAACTTGCAACCGCAGCTCCTTGGATAGGTTTAGGCATTTTCAGTTTGGGGTTCTGTGCAATGACAACCTATGGCCGAATCGGCTTGGGGTTCACAGGCGGATTTCTTGCCAGCCGTTATACGACGCACGTCACTCCTTTGCTCGTAAGTATGCTAGCACTAACATTGATTCTAACCCAAAGGTATCCCGGAATGGAATCGCGTCGCTTGCGAACCCGAAAAATCTTTTCGACCGGCTTTGGTTGTTTCATTCTTTTCTTAACTATTCTTGGGGATATCACAGCCTTTCAACGAACGGCAATTCAGAAGAATGAACGTTCGTTCGCAAAATCGATCTTACCTTTTTGTTTATTGTTCAATCCTGAAGTAGACGGCTTAAAGATGGGACCCTACTACCCATTATGCCCTCTTCAAAATAAGTCTATTATCAAAATCGGCATTCAACCTTTTTGCAATCAGGAACATATTAGACCCATTACCAATTGTAAATTTGTCGATTCACTTCCTGGATTGTATAGCACCTACTCTATATCCCGTACGATGATTCCGGTCAGATATCTTGAAATACCCGATCACGGGTGGTTAGTAACCGGTAAAATTTTCGGAGCGAGCGAACGACTGAGAGATATAGTTTTTATTCGAAAATCAGGCGAAGACGGTTTTATAACCGCAGCTCCCCTTGTTAGCCGCCAGGAAAAGGGCGCCCCCGGAAAAGATTGGCAGGTCTTTCTAAGCGATGCCATGTTGCCAGGCGGCAATGCGGAATTCAGCCTGTGGCTCTTCGACTCATCGTCAAACAGCTTTTTCAAAGCTACACCCCGATAAACTTGCGCTCTTATATTTGATACATTTAGACAGCCGCACGATCGAGTCGGATCCTTTCGTTAGAAAATCCACTTCGTCAAAAACACTTTGAACGAACGGTATTCCGTATCCACCAACCTGGTTTACTGTTCGGGCTGGAATGGTTTTGAGTCCGATCCCCCAATGTTGGAATGTGAATGTCAGGCAAGCGGCACTCACTTTAGCTTGGATCTCGACTTTGCCGCCCTGTCCGCAATACGCATGGCGGTAAATGTTTGTAAGGATTTCGTCAACGGCCAGAACGATCCGATAAATTTCCGGGTCAGGAAATCCGATCCAAGACGCCCATTGCTCAGCCAGTACACGCGCTTCGGGCACAGTTTCAGGTTGCACTATAAAGGAGAAACTTGCAGCTGGAGGAGTTGAAGTATCGGCCAATAGGAGAGCCGTCGAATCATCTGGATCGGGACCACCTTCGCGAAATTGGCGCCAGCTTTCTTCAAGAGTAATCAAAGGATCCGCGCCGTGCTGGAAAGAATTCGCAAGTGAGTTCAGCACCGCCTGTTCTCCAAATTGAAGATCATCCGCGTTTCTAGCCTCTGCGAAGCCGTCCGTCATCAAAAGCCAGCGTTCCGCTAATCCGAGTGGCACTTCAGTAACAGCGAAACAGTCTCTGAGGGTCACCCCGAGTGCAGGGTAGAGCATGCAATCCAGCAGTTTCCAACCTTGGCCAGGAATTAACATGAAAGGCCGTGATTGCCCGAAACTGCATGCACACAGCTTACGTTTTGCACGATCCACTAGCAATACGGTTAGGGTTGTCAACGTACCTGATACTTCCGCCGCGAGGTGCAGAACGCGGTTGATCTGAGCAAGCCAGTGAGGAAACTGTTCTGCGCTACACGATTTGGCAGTTAACGATATGAGGGTGCATGCACGCACTGATTCCAATGCCGCTGGAATTCCTTTGCCACTGGCGTCGCCGACTGCTACAAGCAACCCTCCATCGCTCACTACGTGATAGGAATAGAAGTCGCCTCCCACATACGCTGCCTGCTCCTGAAACACTCGAATCGAGAGATCCCCAAAACTATATTCAGGCGGTGGCAGAAAAGAACTTTGAGCACGCCGGGCAATCGATAGCTCCGCATCTCGATAGTTATCCTCGATTTCTCTCTGTTTGGCTGTCTCCTGGACCGCCATCCGAGTCAGGGTGGTTGCGATAAGAGACCCGAACGCTTGGAACACCTCCTCGTCAAAATCATCGAAATGATCGCGACCGATCGGATTAAGCGCCTGCATGACACCATGACAGGCCTCTCCATCCTCAAGCGGAATCGTCAGTATCGCCCATGCCGGAGTTGCAGTTTCTAAACCGATGCCCGCATAATGGGCTACATCGGTTTG
>JAFAXJ010000241.1 GCA_019241095.1 Verrucomicrobiota bacterium
TCCTTATGGATTGGCGAGGAACCTTTTGAGAAGACGAGTTGGGTTCCGGTAGTCGATGATGAAAAAAGCAATTACTACTGTTTCGTTGTGGAGAATGGCGTCTGCTCGCGTGAGATCTGGTTTGCTGATCAGGACTTAGGTTACGAACTTTCAAGTACCGATTATCAGGATTTCTATGAGCTGATCGCGGGAGAAGCATTTGGGGTGTGATGGTTCAGCGAAGTACAATTTTTTCGCACTGCCTTCAGCCGATGAACCCGCTTGATCCACCTGTTAGCGGTACCAATCCTTCAATCGCGGATACAGGTTTATAAATTGATGATAAGACGCGTTGTAAAGTTCCGCTCCTTGGGGATCCGGTGCCGTGATGGAATCGAAGCTGGGAGCTAACTTTCTGATCTCGTCGTAATTAGCGAAAAGGCCTGCACCGATGCCTGCCATCATTGCCGCCCCAACCCCGCCTCGCTCTGCTGCATGGACGTCCACACCCCGACAGAGAGGTCTGCAAAGTACGTCGGCTAGCATCTGGCGCCAGAAAGAACTGCTCAAACCGTTTCCCGAAGCCACTAATCGGTCGAGCGTGGCGCCACACCCAATCATCGTCTCCACAATTTGGCGCAAGGCGAACGACACGCCTTCCAGAACCGCTCTGACAAGATGTCCGGGACGGTGAGCAAGGGTCAATCCAACAAAGCCAGCCTTGGCGTGCGGATCCATAATAGGCGAACGTTCGCCCACCAGATAGGGCAAGAACACTAAACCATCGGAACCAGGCAGAATCGGCGATGCTAGCGCGTCCAGTTCCTGGTAGGATAGGCTGTCTTTCCCCAGCAAACTCCGAACCCAACGCAAAGCCATGCCCGCCGATAACATAGCTCCTAGCAAATACCACCGATCTTTCGGAGCATGACAAAAAGTATGCATTCGCAATTCGCGGTCGAACAACGGTTCAGATAAAGGAGCAAAAACCTGACCCCCAGTGCCAACCGTTACGGACCCAAGCGGAGGATCTAGCAAGCCATTACCCACAGCCTGGGCGGGTTGATCCGCGCTTCCTGCCACGACTGGGGTTCCGGCCCTGAGACCTAACTCATTGGCTGCCCAAGACGTGATCTCCCCAACCTTTAGGTGGGAAAGGATCGTTGCCGGAAAAATCGCTTTTGGTAATCCGAGGAGATCGATGACCGCATTCGACCAGGTCCTTTGTCCTATGTCGAAAAGTCCCGTAGCGGCCGCGTCCGTTTCGTCTGTAAGCGCCGAGTCAGTCATCTTCAATCGAACATAATCTTTTGGTAAAAGAAACGTGAATGCCCGGTCAATTGTTTGAGGCTCGTTTCGCTGCAGCCAGACTAATGTCGAAATCATGAAACCAGCTGCAGGAGCGGTGCCGCACTGACTGCCTAAGATATCTTTGCCCACCTTTGTCTCGATTTCCGGCACCAAATTAGCGCTTCGTTGGTCCGCCCAGATAATTGCAGGCCTCAGTGGGCGAAGATCCTTGCCGATCAATACTCCACCATGCATCTGACCCGAAAATCCGACTCCGATGATGTCTGGCCTGTCTGCTTTTTGGAGCGCCTGATGAACCGCGGAGAGCGTTGCACGCCACCAAGCTTCCGGGTCTTGCTCCGCAAAGTTCGGCGAGGGGATCAGGATCGGATACTCGGAAGAGCCGATTCCTCGGATTTCTCCCTGATCCGTGACGATAACGGCCTTCACGCTGGAAGTACCAAGGTCGATACCGAGGAGACAGCTCATAATGGTAAATTCAGATCGTGCTTACCGGCTCAATCGAATCGGACTGATCTGTGAGCAGTAGATCACTTCAGGCCGGCCGCCGCCATAACACCTTGCGTCACACGCTTCTGGAACATCAAATATGCCGCAGCGGTTGGTAAAGAAGCAAGTACAGCAATGGCTGATGTTTTAGCAAAAGCGATACCATAAGCAGACTGGACTTGCGTCATGCCGACCGGGATGGTGAGCATATTGGTTGAGTTCGTCACAATAAAAGGCCAGAAGAAGTTGTTCCAGGTAGCGATAAACGTCACAATGGCAAGCGCCCACGCAATGCTCCAATTGAGCGGAAGATAAATGCTAAACAGTATCCGTAACTCGCTTGCACCATCAATTCGCGCTGCGTCAGCAAAATCTCTAGGTACCTGATCAAAAAACTGCTTGAAAACTACCACCGATAAAGGAGCAGCAATCTGGGGCAGAATAACGCCGGCGTAATTATTAACAAAATTCAATTTGTTCATGAACATGAACAGCGGAATGGCCATGGCGCTGAAAGGGAGCATGAAGCCTATCAGGAGCAATCCATAAACCAGCGACTTACCTTTGAACTCGAGCCTGGAAATGGCGAAACCGCACATCAGCGAAAACAGGATAGAACAAAAGGTCACTACGACCGATACGATCACAGTATTCAGGTACCAACGGAAAATCGGGCTATTCTGAATGACGTAAGTGAAGGCATCTAAGGTGGGCGGCGAAGGAAAAAGTGAGGGCGGGACAGAGATAGTCTGCGTTTCACTTTTAAAGGCTGTAGCAGCAATCCAGTAAACCGGAAAAAGCCACGCCAGAGCCATCAGCACCGTTAGTGCGCTAACTATCTTTCCAAATACTGAAGAAGTAGTCTCTCTCATAATCAGCGTCGAAACCTGAGCAGACGATATTGGACCGCAGAAACGACCGTAATGATGAGGACTAACACAAGGGCGACTGCCGAGGCATAACCGCCACGGCCTTGCTGGAATGCTTCTCGATACATATAGAAAAGCACCACCATCGTCGAGTTATAGGGACCGCCACCAGTTAACAGATATACCTGATCAAATATCTTAAACTGAGCAATCAATTGCAGAACTAAAACCAAGCTGGCAACGGGCCAAACGAGCGGGCACGTGATAAACAGAAAGCGTTGTAAACCGTTAGCCCCGTCCAGGGCTGCCGCTTCATAATAGTCACTTGGTATGTTCTGCAGACCGGCAATGAAGAGGAGCATATTAAATCCGACGGTCCACCAGATAGTGACTAAAGCGACTCCGGGCATAGCCCAAGTTGGATCAGAAAACCATGCTGTTGTGGATCCAGTAAGAGAATTTACAATCCCGAAATTCGCGTCCAGGATCCACAATGCGCCAGTTGTAACGACGCTTACCGGCAAGATAAAAGGCAGAAAAAAGGCCGAAAGCACAGGTAACCGCAGTCTTCGTAGCCGAACTACCAGTAGTGCGAAAAAGAATCCGACCGCCGTATTTGGAACTACGGTCAGAATGACAAAGTAAACCGTGTGTTCAACGGACGCCCAGAATTCTTTGTCATGCAACAATTCGGCATAATTGCTGAGACCGATGAGACTGCCTTGTCCTGCTATATCGGAGTTTGTCAGGCTCAAATACGCTACCTGAAGGGCAGGGTAAATCAGAAAAAGGATATAAAAGAACAGAAACGGGAGAACAAAAATCCAGGCCACCCGCCACCCTGCTCGATGTTCTTTTCGAGGGCGTGTTGGGCCGGATCGGGTCGGATTGCGAGTTAGCTCCGCTTGAGTCATAGCACGAGCACCGCGCCCAGTAACTCTAACCTGAAGCGCGGTGCAGACGGATTACTGCTGCTGCTTTGAAAACTTTTCAAGGTCGGCAATAAACTGCTTCATACCCTGATCAGGGGACAATTGTCCGTTAACGGCAGGCACCAGATAGTTACTGATAGGAATAAATGTTGGTCCGCCCACGCCAAAGATAGGAAACGGAGGTTCGAACTGAACGTTTTGCGCAGTAACAGCACTATACTCGTTATTAGGGCTCATGCTCTTATAGGCGTCGCTATTCTGTACTGGGAGATAAGCTGGGATATGACCGCCTCCCGCCCATGTCATTGAAGCTTTAACAACGTAAGCGATAAATTTAAGCGCCGCGGCAACCTTTTCTGGAGAAGCAGGCGTTTTGTCATTATTCGGAATCGCGAGTTGATGAGAGTCAGCCCATGTTTTTTGATTGCCATATAGTTTCGGCATAGGCGCGATTCCATAATCAAAGGTTAACTTTCCTGATTTCTGCAAATCGACCAGGGTTGGAACTTCCCAGACTCCGTTAGTCATAAAAACTGAACGGCCGGCTGTGAATAGCGCAACCATTGAGGCATAACCAACATTTTTAGGAATCAGACCCTCCTTGGCCCAATCCGCCATTTGCTGCAAGCATTTGGTTCCGATGCTGGAAGCGTCACTGAAACTTATTTGACCATCTTTGATAAAATCGCCGTTCTGCTGTCTAAACAGGCTGTACCAAATCCGCCAAAGAGATGCAGGATCGGCAGAGTTAATGTTTGCAGCGACTGGAATCAGATGAGTTTTAGCCTTGGTTTCACCAAGCATTTTGGTGAATGACTCCACGCTGTCCAACCCTGTCGGTAAACCATCGCTGCCAAGCAGGCCGGCTTTTTTGAGTGCCGTCTTGTTGTAATAAAGCACTAACGCATGAATATCGAGCGGGACGCTAAAGAGGTCATTGGAGTTCCCGTACTTCTTGCTGATCTCTAAAGAACGGTCTACAAGAGATTTTTGGAAATCTGATGCTTTCAAGCCTGCTTGCGCTAGTTCTGCCTCGGTAAGAGGACGAAGGTCTTTGGCTAGAACGCCCGCAGGAAGGTGAGACAAATGGTAGGTCATTACATCGGGTGTTTGCCCCGATACAACAGCCGTATGCACCTTCGTGTAGAAAGGCTCGCCCCAGGTTAGAGTCGATTCGTTAACGTGGATATCGCTCTGGCTTTTGTTGAACTCTTCGACGATCTGTTTCATTCTGACCCCGTCACCTCCGCCGAGGAAGTCCCAATAGGTGAGTTGGGTTGCCGCTTGGGTAACAGTCGGGGCGAGAATAGACAGGACGTACGTTACGAGACAGTAGATTGCCTTTTTCATAGGAGGAACTTTCTTCGTTTACAGGATTGTTTACAGCTGGATCAAGGGAATTTTCATTAAACCATATTCTTACTCATCATAATAAAAATTGCCGATTGTCGCCCTGGCCAACGCAACGTGGTCGGCTTTGAAGGTGCGATCCGCATTCAAAAGCCCATTTTTTTCCTGAAAGGTGTCGGTAAGCTGTGTGTAACAGAAGCCGCTGAGTCCTCCGCAGCCATGCACCGCGGCAAGCAAAGCCTTGTATTCGGCGAGAAAGCTCTGTTCATCGAACACACGACTGTAACCCCAGCCCTCTCTTACGTTGCGAGTGAATGCGATACCGCCGAATTCGGTTAACATCACCGGCAATCCGGCAGGATCGAAGCCGTCGACGCCCAACACGTGGTTGTTTGGCCGATCGTAAAGCACCGTTTCGTTCGCCGCTGCAATGCTTTTATATCGCCGCAGAATATCGGCCGGATTATCAGTGTAGTCGTGAATGGTTATGATATCGGTTTCAACATGTTCCCAGCCATCATTGCCAATGACAGGGCGAGTTGGATCAAGTGCCCGAGTCAAATGATATCCTGCGCGCACGTAATCGCGGGTTGTCTGGTTTTCTGGCAGATCAGGTACGCCCCATGACTCGTTGAAAGGGACCCATGCGGCAATGCAAGGATGGGATCGGTCGCGCATAATGACGTCGATCCATTCCGATGTGAATCGGCGCACAGCCTTGGGGCTGTAAGCATAAGCGCTGGGCATTTCCTCCCAAATGAGCAGTCCGAGAACGTCGCACCAATAAAGAAATCTTGGATTTTCAATCTTCTGATGTTTCCGTGCGCCATTGAAGCCGAGAAGCTTTGTAAGCTCCACATCGCGCTTTAATTGGTAGTCCGTTGCGCTCATCAGAGTGTCAGGCCAGTAACCCTGGTCTAAAACCATTCGCAAATGGTAAGGCCTTCCATTCAAAAGAAACTGCTGTTCATCGACGGAAACCGATCTCATTGCAGTATAGCTTTGCACTGCGTCCAAAATTTCTTCTCCATCCATCAGTTCGATACTGGCCTGAATTAAACGGGGTCTTTCCGGGCTCCACAGCAGTTTGGATCGGATATGGTAAAGACCTCCGTCTTCCAAACGGATCGAACGACGAAGCGTTTTCCCGGTGATGGTGTAACGGTCTTCAGCCAGGAGTTTACTATCGGCAGTTAAACGAATCCTTATGGAATGGCGGTTCGTTACTTTCCCGTGCAAATCGACCTCGACGCCAATTTCCCAGCGTTCTAAATTAGGGGTCCAAGCGAGTCCGGCAATGCGAGTTTCCGGCACTTGTTCAAGCCAGACAGTTTGCCAGATGCCAGTAGTTCGCGGGTACCAGATCCGGTGCGGTTTAAGTTCCCAATCCTGCTTTCCGCGAGGCAAGTCGATTTCCAAGGGATCGTCCTGTGCGCAGACGGTGATTTCGAGGTTGCCGCTCGTCTTCGCGAAGCCTGTGATGTCAACCGAAAAAGGGCAATGACCTCCCTCGTGTTCAGCGACGAAATGCCCATTAATCCACACGCGCGCATAATAATCGACCGCTCCGAAATGGAGCAACCAGCAGCTTTCTCCAGGGTCGAATTTCAGCTCTTTTCTGTACCAGACCACCGGATGATAATTTTGATCGTGTAATCCACTCGCCTCACTTTCCGGAGGAAATGGTACGATAATCTTTTTCTCAAACTGAACCGAACCAGGCTCTGCCTCGACCTCCGTACGTGATGAGAATTCCCAGAATCCGTCCAGATTAATCCAAGTTTTTCGTTGCAAAAGCGGCCGCGGAAAAGTTGAGGTAACCATATCAGCTGGAAAGAAAAGCGGGCGAATCGGGGGTGTCAGTCAATCCGACTATCTGCCAAAGATGAGATAAAGCTAGCCCAACGCATAAAAAAGCGCAGCTGCAACGAGGCGTAGCGAGCCAAATCCTGCCATCGCTTTGAGTATTGAGAAATACTCCTGATCTGCTCCATTTGTAGCGTGATGCTTTTTCCGACCAAGCACGCCATCTTTCTGATTATGTTTGTGGGCGCGACTCTGGCGAGCGCTGATACAGTAGGCAGGCTGAACATTCACAAAGCACCGGGCGGCAAGACCGTTACAGGGCACGACAACGGCCGATCAATACCGGTGGAAATTGACTTTTCCCAAACACAAGACGGAACCTACGATGTCACGGTCTGGTCGGGAGAACGGGAAATCGGCGAGGGTACCCGCGTCTATGTTCGAGACGGGAAAGTCGGTCAAGTCGAAGGGAGCTATCCGTCTAACCTGATTACCATTCATTGCCCGGCTACTGCGTCCCAACAAAATCGCCCGACAAGCTTCCAGATTTTCGTGCAGGCAGAGCTTGACGACACTCAGAAGGGCGGCCGGGTCTTGATTGATGAAGCTAGGTGGGAAGTTGGTTCGGTCGAAGATGGCCAGCCAGGAAAGACAGTTGAGCCTCGCAAAGTCGTCTGTTCTGCTGGGAGTAATCTGGACATTCATGGAACAGGTTCATTTGACTTGCAGAACCAGAGCGACAATTCTGTGACAGCTACGCTCATTTTCGGAGGAAGAAAGTACGGGAATTATAGTTTGCACGGGCACAGTGATGAAAAAATTCGAGCGGATGCTTGGGGTATAAATCCGGGTATCGGATGGTATGTGACAACCCCAAACGCAAACTCTCCTGGAGGTCGCAAAATCCAAGCTGCGGGTTCAATCTACAATACAGAAGGCGGCAACGATGCAGGCTTTACCGCGGTGCCGCTCAACGATCAAGGTCCGGCTCCGTCATCGGGGCCTGCCGCTTCAGCGACTACAAAATAGAAAGGCGGAGCGCCATCAATCTACGAGCGCGGCGGGATCTTGCTCACCAGGTTGACCCGAATCGAGGTGCGCCCGACACGTCCAACTAACTGGCTGGCTCAGGGAACCCCTGAGCCGATCTGCCAAACTTCACCCCTCGGAATTCTGGTCCGAGACTTGTCACCACCACGATCAAGACGGCGACAATAGCAACTGTCAGCGCCAGCGATAAGCCATAATTTCGACCGTTCATCTCAGCGAAGTGAGCTTGAAGAGTTCCATTGCCAGCAGCAAAGAGATTGCCGAGTTGATATGCAAATCCTGGGAATGAGCCGCGAACGCCATCCGGTGACAGTTCGTTCAAATGCACCGGGATAATCCCCCACGCGCCCTGCATGAAAAATTGCATCATAAACGCGCCGATCATTAGTGCGGGAACTGTGGAGGAAAAAGCCCATAGCGGCAGAACAGGAAGAGTCAAAAGAGCAGCCACAACAATTGACCTCCGTCTTCCAAAACGCTCTGAGAAAGTGCCGAAAAATATGCCGCCGAGAATCGCTCCAATATTATAGACAATTGCTATCAAGCCGACTGTGGCTGGTGGGAAACCATGCTGTACCTGTAGGAACGTAGGATAAATGTCCTGCGTGCCGTGGCTGAAGGAATTAAACACCGTCATGAGCACAATCACATAAAGGAACAAGCCCCAGTGCTCCTTGATTGTGCCCCAAAGCTGTATGGTTTTAGACCCGCCTTCGCTCCAAACCGGGGATTCTTCCACATTCTGCCGGACATAAAGCACCAGGAGTGCTGGTAGAACACCAACCATGAACATTCCTCGCCAACCGAGAAAATGGAAGCTCGTATTAAATAGAATGGCTGCCAGCAGATAGCCGGCAGGGTACCCTGCTTGCAATACTCCCGAAACTGCGCCTCGCGCCGCAGGGGGAATGGTCTCCATCGCCAGGGAAGCACCAACTCCCCACTCGCCTCCCATGGCAACGCCGTAAAACCCGCGCAAAAAAATCAGAACAGTTAAGTTAGGCGCCCATCCTGAAAAGAACTCTACTAGCGAGTAAAGCACTATGTTAATCATTAAAGTCGGGCGCCGTCCGTACCGGTCTGCTATCAGGCCAAAGACAAGGGCGCCGACCGGTCGCATCGCAAGTGTTACAAAGATCGCGAAGGTGACTCTGGTGATATCCGTGTGGAACTCTCTGGCAATATCTTTGAGGACAAAAACAATGATAAAAAAGTCAAAGGCGTCCAGCGTCCATCCCAGAAAACAGGCAAGCACTGCACTGCGCTGCTTGGGTGTTAATTGTTTCAGCTGGGTTGAGACCTGCATGAAATGAACGGAAAATCGATTTTGCAGATCCAAACACAAATAGCAAGCCGTAGAAATGTGCTCGGTATCGCTTGACCGGACTAGTTGCGAACCGCTAGTTCGCAATTTCGTCAAGTCCCTAGCGGTCAGCCCATGTGGCTGAATTTACCGATATTGCGTAGTTAAGCTTCGTCGCCTCAAGCAAACCTTTTGCCTCCCAAAATCGGGATGCCAGGCCAGAGGCGAAAAACCTGCGAGAAAGATCAGCCCCGGCAGGTTGCCAGACCTCCGGGCTGAAGGTTCCTAACAAGTTTAAGCCTGAGCGCTACCTTAGCGGAAAAGAGGTTTGAAGAAACACCTAAAAAACACCTG
>JAFAXJ010000638.1 GCA_019241095.1 Verrucomicrobiota bacterium
AAGGTCGAGGAACCGACGGGGAAAGAGGCTTTGCGGGTGGAAGGATTGACTGGGGCTAACGGCGCTTTCAAGGACGTGAGTTTCTCGGTGCGTGCCGGTGAGATTTTCGGAATTGCGGGCATTGTCGGAGCGGGGCGCACAGAACTGGTCCGAGGCATCGCCGGCGCGGATCCGTTGGCGTCCGGTTCAGTCAGCGTCGACGGAAAACCAGTTCAGCTAAAGTCGCCCGAAGACGCGATCAAAGCGGGGGTAGTTCTCGTTCCCGAAGACCGCAAAGCCCAAGGTGTTGTGCTAGAGCATTCGGTGGCGAGCAATTTGGCGCTTGGTAATTACGACCGATTGGCTCCGAGTGGGTGGCTCATGCCGGCCAAAGTCGCGTCATTTGCCGCCCAGGCAATCAAGAGCCTCGGAGTGAAAGGGCGAGCCAATCAAATGATGCGGTTCCTCTCAGGCGGCAACCAGCAGAAAGCCATCATCGCTCGGTGGATCTCTCGGTCGCCCAAAGTTTTCATGCTCGACGAACCTACGCGTGGAATCGACATGGGCGCTCGGGCAGCCATCTATGAGACAATTGCCGGCCTCGCTCGCGAGGGCATGGCGGTGATCGTTGTCAGTTCCGATTTGGAAGAGGTGCTCGGCCTCTCGCACCGGGTGATGGTGCTCGCTCGCGGCCGATCGCAGGGCATTCTGCCCCGGGCTGACGCGAGCAATGTTGCAATTATGGAACGAGCTACCGCCTAGAAGGTGTTGGAAAGATCGAACCGCTCCTTGATTACTCTTTTGCCAAAATGAATCTGTTCAGCTTAGAAAAAAAAACGGCTTTTGTGACGGGCGCGGGCAGCGGCATCGGCCAACGAATCGCTATTGGACTCGCGGAGGCAGGCGCTTCGGTCGGATGCTTCGACCTGGCCTCGAGCAGAGGCCTTAACGACACAGTCAAGCAGATTGAAGGACACGGCCGAGCGGCCATTGCGCTGACTGGAGACGTGACGCAAGCGGCTGATCTGCAACGCGCCGTAGACACCGTGGAAAAGCAGCTCGGACCGCTTGGGGCGGCAGTCAATTGTGCCGGTATCGCGAATGCGATGGCCGCCGAAGAAATGCCCTTGGAACAATGGCAACGATTAATAGACATTAATCTCACCGGTCTTTTTCTTTCTTGTCAGGCGGAGGCAAGGGCCATGCTGCCGCGCAAGGAGGGTTCGATCGTCAACATCGCCTCGATGTCGGGAATCATCGTTAATCGTGGCCTGCTGCAAGCCCATTACAATACGTCCAAAGCCGGGGTAATTCATCTTTCCAAGAGCTTGGCCATGGAGTGGAGCGATCGGGGCGTGCGCGTCAACTCCATCAGCCCAGGTTACACTGCGACCCCAATGAACTTGCGTTCCGAGGTGGCGGAGCAAGTAAAGCAATTTGAGGCCGACACCCCCCTAGGCCGTATGGCCACAGTCGACGAACTGGTTGGACCAGCCATTTTCCTATTAAGCCGAGCTGCATCTTTCTGCACAGGCATCGATCTAATCGTCGATGGGGGATTCGTTTGCTGGTGAGACGTTCCATCCATCCGGCTAATCTTCGTTAGCCTGAGAGGAGCAAGAGCAAACTGGTGGGCCCAAATAAGGGTGCCAGGCAAACTGGCTCCGGTGCGGACTCAAGGCGGCAGATCGACGAAGCGGCTCATCAACAAAAACCCGTTATCGGCAACCCTACGAGCATCATACTTTGTGATTTTCGAAGAAGTGCTGTTGACGACGAACGTCTTGCGCTTGGGGCAGCACTCCAGATCTCTATTCTTTGAGGCTGAAAGCAGAGTAATTGTTCACGTTATCGGCGTTGATAAGAACGCAGTCAATGGTTTGCTTTTCGTCTTTGTCCGTTTTACCAGTCTTGATGTATTGATCAGCTTGCTCGACCGCCATTTCCGAAAGACGCACGACCGGTTGAAGTACAGTTGCGCGTATTTCATTGGCTTTAATCGACTGAGCCACGTCCGGGCTTCCATCAAAGCCGACCACGATGACTTGGCCTTTGCCGGCGCCCTTGAGGGCTGCGTAAGCACCCAGTGCCATGGTGTCATTACCAGAAATGAGTCCCTTAATGTTTGGAAATTGCTGGATGATCGTTTGGGTCTTTTGGAACGCTTCCGCCTGGTTCCAATTAGCGCTCTGTGCGGCCACTTTCTTCAGCTTGGGATACTGGCTCAATGTATCGTTGTAACCCTTGGAGCGGATACCCGCGTTAGTATCAGTCTCCTTCCCGATAAGCTCTACATAATCACCTTCTTCGCCCATAATTTTCGCGAACTCTTCGGCGCCGATGGTAGCTCCCTGATAATTGTTAGAAACTAGCTGGGCCACCGCAACACCTGTGGCGTTTATTTCTCGATCTACCAGAAACGAAGGAATGCCCGCCTTTTTAGCTTTTGCTACCGCGGCGATGCTGGCGTCGGCGCCCGCATTATCAAGAATGATGGCTGCTGCTTTCCGGGCAATCGCTGTGTCAAAGAGTTGATCTTGTTTCACGGGGTCGTCATTGTGCACCAGTACGAGCGTGTCATAGCCGAGCGATTTAGCTTTCGCTTCGGCAGCGTCGGCCAGAGCCTTGAAAAACGGGTTTTCAGGCGATGGCACAATGATGGCTATCAGCTTCTTTTCTTGGGCCAGCACGGATTGAACCATCGCGGCGGCTGCAACCAGGACTGCTAGACTCGCCAACAGCTTGGCAAGTGATTTCCAATTGGGGATATGTCTTCTCATTTTGATGTGTGGGTTAGGTTTTTGTGGGGAGCATGCATGAAATACCACCAGCAAATTTGGTTAAGAGAGCAGCAGAATAATTCCAGCTTTGAACTTCATGCCCGTTTAAGAGCGAGGCGTTGTTGAAGCCGTTCTTGAAGTTGGTCGAGCACGACCGCAAGAATAATCACAAGACCGGTAATGACTTTCTTCCAGAATTCCTGAACTCCCAACAGGACGAGCCCATTGGTGAGAACACCGATCACCAGTGCTCCGACAATCGTGCCCCAGATACTACCGCGTCCGCCGGCCAGTGAAGTGCCGCCCAAAACGACAGCGGCAATGGCATTTAGCTCGTAACTTTCACCGACAGCGGGGTGAGCAGCGACGAGTTGCGAAGCAGTGATAAGACCGGTCATTGCGGCGCAAAGTCCGCAAATCATGTAGACCGCCATTTTGATTCGATTGACATAAATGCCCGAAAGCTCGGCAGCCCGTTCGTTTCCGCCTACTGCAAAGACTTGGCGACCGAAGGGCGTTTTACTTGCCACAAAAGCCGCAACAGCCGCGAAGAGCACCATAATCCAGATAACAATGGGGATACCCAGGATGCTTCCAGCGCCAAGGGTTGGAAAGCCGGTGTTGCCCAGTTCGGATTTGCCAACGAGATTCGGAAAAGTCGCGCCATCGTTGCTCAATTGCGCGAGACCCCGAGCGACGTACAAAGTTCCTAAGGTCGCGATAAACGGGGCCACATTGAACCGCGTAATCAGAAGACCGTTAAAGGCCCCCACCAACAGTCCCAGGCAAAGGCCGAGTACGATGATCATCGGCACATTAAAATAAACCGCTACGCCCAGCGGAGGAATCGGCAAACCTCGATTAATCAGTAGGCCTGACATCATCGCCGCTAAGCCCACGGTGGAACCGACCGACAAATCAATGCCACCCGTCAAAATCACATAGGTCATGCCGACGGCCATAATCGCGTTGATCGCAGTCTGGCCGACCAGGATGATCAGGTTCGCACGCGTGAAGAACGAGGGCGAAAGTATCGAGAAGATTCCGATCAGAACGAATAGAGCGATAAGGGCGCGCAAGCGGAAAAGGAGAACGCCGAAGGAAAGACCAGATGCACGGGCAGGAGCTACGGCCGAGGCAACCGGGGAAGAAGTCGTCATAAGCGATCTTTGTGGGCTAATTGTTTGGTCGATTGGCCGGAACAGGGTGTTCGGTTTGCTGCCGCGCGCCCGCGGCAAGGACTAAAGCCTCTTCGGTTACTTTGTCGTGTGAAAATTCGCCGGTAATCTTACCTTTGGACAGCACCAGGATCCGATCTGGAATTGTGAGCATTTCCGGAAGCTCTGACGACACAAACAGGATTGCGAGACCTTGCTCCGCTAATCGGTTCATGATCTCAAAAATTTCAGCTTTGGCGCCGACATCGATTCCTCGGGTGGGTTCATCCAAAAGCAGGACCTTCGGACGGGTCAAGAGGCTCTTTGCTACGACTACTTTCTGCTGATTGCCACCGCTGAGCGAGGTGATCGGGTGTTGAGGGGTGCGCGTCTTTATGGCCAAATCGCGCATCATCGCCCTGATATCCTCCATTTCCAGGCGCTCTGAAATCCAGAACGAGGTCACGAATCGCTTCAAATTAGCCAGCGTGATGTTGTGGGCGACAGACAACTTCTGTACCAATCCCAAGCGTTGGCGATCTTCTGGCACTAGCATCAAACCCAGGTCGATCCTTTGCCGAATAGCCTCATGGCGAAGATTCCGAGTACCAAGTCGGATTTGCCCGCTCGCCTCTGGATGCAGCCCCATCAGGCATTCAAACAATTCGGTTCTGCCAGCGCCCATCAGTCCAAAGATCGCAAGAATCTCACCGCGTTTGAGTGCGAACGAAACGCCTTCTAAAGTAAACCCGCCCCCCAGGCGGGGAAGGCTCAAGTTTTTTATCTCGAGCACAGTCTGATCGCTATCGTCCGCGACCGTCCGGGCGCGATGGTGTGGTGCGTTGACGTTGCGGCCAACCATTTTGTCGATAATCCAGGAGATGTTTATCGAAGCGGCTGGCGCTGTAGCCGCGAGTCTCCCGTCTCGCAGTACAGTTACGTAATCGCCTACCGTAAGGAGTTCCTCAAGCTTATGAGAAATGTAGATGATCGCCACGCCGTGGGCTTTAAGATCTCTGATGATTCGAAATAGAGCCTCGGTTTCTGCGGCAGTCAGAGCAGAAGTGGGCTCGTCCATAATGAGGATGCGCACGTTTCGCGACAGTGCCTTTGCGATCTCCACTATTTGTTGTTGCCCCATCCGCAAGTCTCTCACAAGCGTTGTGGGCTCAAGCGGTTGCTCAAGGCGGGCTAGCAGATCGCGCGTCACTTTCTCTTGAGCTCTATGCTGGACAACGCCAGTTCGCGTCATTTCGCGTGTGACAAAGATATTTTCCGAGATGTCAAGGTTCGGGTAAAGGTTCAGCTCCTGAAAAATGATCCCGATACCGGCATGCGCGGCCTCCCGAGTTGATTTGAATTCCACGGGGGAGCCATCTAAAAGCAGGCGCCCCGAAGTGGGCCGCTCCACTCCAGCCAGGATTTTCATCAGCGTCGACTTGCCGGCCCCGTTTTCTCCAATCAGAACGTTAACTGCGCCGTCGTAGACGGTGAAATCGACTCGATCGAGCGCCAAAGTCCCCGGAAAGCGCTTGCTCACTTGTTCCGCTACCAGGACTGTTCGGTGGGCCTCAGGTCTGGCTTGCTGCATTGGCGTAGAGCGTGGCTCCGGAAGGCATGCTAAAGCTCAATCTTAACCGGTGTAATAAGCACCGGGGATTTTAAATGTGGATCGAATGTGAACGCGCCGCTGAATTTGACTTCTTTGCCGGCCATCGATGCGGGATCTATACTCGAAAAAGCCGTTCTTAATGCCCGTTTGTTCATTTCTTTGGACACATCAGCGTAATCGAGCTGGTTGGTGAATTGATTAAACGACACGAGGCCAGTTGCGTCGCGCAATGCGGTTCCGCGTACAACGGGGCCGATTTGCAAAGCAATCTTTTCCGTGAGTCCCGGAACCTCGACAATGGCAGTGCCGGCCTGTGATTCGGTATGCATTTCGGTCACCTTGCCCGTGCCTTTGACCATATAGTTGTATGGATTGGTAGCCTCTCGCCGTCCGTATCTCTGGCCTGCTGCATTAGGATCAGCTCTGATTTCCGGGAGGATTTTAGCGACATCGTGAGCCTTGTCCTGGATCGTTGACAATACCTTTGCCCAGATCGGATCAACGAACTTAGCCGCCGCGCTTTCCATGGGTTGTGGTCCCGTTTGACCGTGACCTGGAAGAGGTCGAATCACAAAAGGTGGTTTAATGGCGAGCAGAACTATAGCCAAAACAACTGCGGCCGAAGCTGCGATCCGCCGTTGCAGTTGGTGCGGCTTGACTTTTGAAGCAGCCTGGCTGGGGGAAGTTGACTGGGTCATTGGCTAAAGAGAAAAAACAAATGCCACTCACGAAGTGAATAGATATTCAATACAATCTGTCTAATCTCGTCAGCGGCCCATACTGGGTGCTGCGAACCGCGGTGTCAAGGGTATTCAGATAAATTCCCTGATATCTCTTCATTTTCCCCCGACTTCGTCGAGCGCTTTCGTCTAAGATACTGGTGCGATTCCAGGTATTCCGGAGGTTCCGTCATTGGTCCGGTTGGGGTAGCTGCCTTCGTGTTGACAATGGTCCAAAGCCTGAACAATACCCTGGTCGTTGATCAGTATAAAAGGCTTGCTGTGGCGTGACCCTGCCTTTCTTTTGCTCCCGTGCGAATGCGAGTTAGATTCTGCTTAACACAAGGAGCAGGTGCGTTCCTGAACGCTTGTGGAATATTTAATCGCTTTCGCCGAATATCCCTGTATCGTTTGCAGCCCTGACCTACATGAAAGTTATTCTTGCGCTTGACGCCGGCACCACCAACGTCAAGGCGATCCTTGTTGATCAGCAGGCGAACATCCTTGCGCGCAGTTCTGTTCCGCTCGCTATACAATTCCCCAGAAGCGGATGGGTTGAACAATCAGCCGGCGAAATCTGGGACGCAGCGAGCCAGGCGATGGAACGTTGTCTCGCGCAGCGCGGCGACTGCGAGCCAATCGCGCTCGGAATTTCCAATCAACGAGAGACCCTGGCAGCCTGGAATCGCGTAACAGGAGAACCTGTCTGTCCATGCGTCGTGTGGCAATGCCGGCGCAGCGCCGAGCTATGTCAGGTCTTACGCAAGAAGGGCGTCGAAGAAATGATCCGGCTCAAAACCGGATTGCAGGTCGATCCGCTTTTTCCGTCAGGCAAAATCCAATGGTTGTTTGAGAATCGTCCTGATCTTCGAAAGCTGGCAGATGTCGGTGACCTTTGTCTGGGAACAGTTGATTCGTGGCTGGTGTGGAATTTCACTCGTGGCAAAAGGTTTGTCACCGATTTTAGCAATGCCTCCCGAACGCAGCTGTTAAATCTCGCTCAGGCTGCATGGGATTCCGAATTACTCGCGCTTTTCGGAGTGCCGGCCTCTTCGCTCCCGGAAATCCTGGGTTCGAACGAACATTTTGGCGAGGCCACTTTGGGCGGCAAAACTATCCCGATTCGTGGAATTCTAGGCGATTCCCATGCGGCATTGCTTGGCCACGGCGTTTTCGAAAAAGGGAAAGTAAAAGCAACGTACGGAACGGGTTCTTCGCTGATGACCCTTTGCGATGGGCCGAAGACCGGGGACAAACGGGTTTCCAGCACTATCGCGTGGAAGCTTGACCGGATTCAGTACGCCTACGAAGGAAACATTACCGTCACGGGTTCCGGGCTCTCTTGGATGTTGTCTCTCATCGGGCTTAACGATTTGGAGGCGGCGGTGAAGCTAGCGGCCGAATCGGAAGACAACGGGAACGTTTATTTCGTTCCGGCTCTGGCCGGTTTGGGAGCGCCTTACTGGGATGAAAAGGCCCGTGGATCGATTGTGGGGCTCTCTTTCGGCACGCGAAAGGAGCACTTGGTGCGAGCAGCTCTGGAAGCGATCGCTTTCCAGGTTAAAGACGTTTTTGACGCGATGGAAGAGACAGCCGGGCTCAGGCTGAACACTCTTCTGACGGATGGCGGCTCAAGCAAGAATGACTGGCTTATGCAATTTCAAGCCGACCTGATTGATCGGCAGGTGTTGCGGAGTCAAACGGCCGAACTGTCCGGACTCGGTGCGGCCTTCGCCGCCGGGCTAGGCTGTGGATTCTGGTCTTCTGCGGTCGAAGTTGCCAGGGTGGTTGTGCCTCATCATGCCTTTTTTCCTAAACCCGACGGTCGCGTACGAGGGCTTGTGCATCTCTGGGATCGAGCGGTGGCATCGGCCAGAGCGTTTGCCGGAGCAACTGATCCGGGTCCATGAGACAAGGACGTAACCTGTGCCACTTCCGGGGTACTATTCCGGCCTTTGGATGATTTTTGCGGCTGATATCAATGCTAAAGACCTATACTCAGGCATAGGGGACATCAGAAATGCTCAATAATCTTCCAGACCTCAGACTCATGACCCGGGCCGCCAGGCTGTACTATGAGGAAAGACTGATACAGAGCGAGGTGGCCAGCCGGTTAGGCCTCACGCAGGTAGCGGTTTCGCGGCTGCTTAAAAAAGCGGAAGAGCACGGAATCGTACGAACTACGGTGGTTGCGCCGCCTGGCGCTTTTGCAGAATTGGAAGAACTAATCGAGCACAGGTTCGGGCTTGGCCAGGTGATCATTGGCGAAGCGACAAATGACTCGGAGGAAGCGGTTCTAGCGGCAATCGGATCTGCTGCGGCCCAGTTTCTTGAATCTACTGTGAAATCGAAAGAGGTGATTGGAATCTCCTCCTGGAGTAGCTCCCTGCTTTCTACCGTCGCTCAGATGCATCCGGTTCGGAAGGTGGAAAATTGCTTGGTCGTACAAATCTTGGGGGGAATTGGTAATCCTTCTGCTGAACAACATGCAAATCATTTGGCAGTTCGCCTAGCAAGGTTAGTCCATGGGGATGCGCGCTTTTTGCCGATTCCAGGCATTGTGGGCTCCATAAGCGCGGCCAAGGTCTTGTTGAAGGATCCAAATGTCAGCAACACGGTAGAACTATTTGAAAAGGTCACCCTGGCGCTGGTGGGGGTGGGTGCGCTGGAGCCATCGGCTCTGGTTGCGAGCAGCGGGAATATATTCTCCGCGGAAGAACTACAGAGCGCTCAAAAACAAGGCGCGGCAGGGGACATTTGCCTGCGGTTTTATGACGCGAAGGGTCAAGCGGTGAAGAGCGCCCTGGATGATCGGGTCATTGGAATGACGCTTGAAGGTTTGCGCCGGGTTCCAAGATCAGTTGCCATCTGCGGCGGCAGAAGGAAATTCACAACCATTTTGGGAGCAGTACGTGGAAAATGGATAAACACGTTGGTTACCGACCATTACACTGCGGAACGGTTGGCAAAAGCGCAGCCGGGCAAAGGGAGCTGAGAGGGCAGCCGGTTTTCCTGTGGGTTGCCGTCTTCTCTGATCATCCCTTAAGCTCCTAAGTCCCGGATTTCATAAATTCTTTCCAATTCCCTTCTTGACAGGGCACGGTAAAGCTTTAGTCTGTGGTTGGATAACGGATAATGAATTTTTATTCAACCAAGGACCCGGCTCTCTTCCCTTCTTAAAATAAAGGTATGCTTACCGAACGCGATCTGAAGCGAAAATCTGTCAAATATCGTGAGGTTCTTCTGCGCCTGATCGAATCCTGCGCAAGTGGCCATGCGGACGGCGACCTCTCCCGGCTTGCTGTCCTTAACGTGCTTTACGAGCAAGATAAATGTATTCCAAATAGAGCCAATCAGAAACTGGTTCGCAGTTCAAATTATCAGGTCTTCAACCTCGCAAATAACTCACCATTAACCAACAATCATTAAACTTAAGGATAATGCAGTCATCCCCCATAACTATGAAGCCTCGACACCTTTGTTTGCTCTTATCTGCAACATTATGCGCAACTATGGCTTGGTCCGTTATTCCAGGCTTTACACAGGACGCGTCGAAACCGCCGGTGCCTTCCGGCAATGTTACCTTTTCATTATGGGGCATT
>JAFAXJ010000437.1 GCA_019241095.1 Verrucomicrobiota bacterium
ACGGAAGCCGGCCGAGATCGAGCCACGCGCTACCGGAAGAGGGAGCAGGCGCAAAGTCGCTTCGGTGATAATGCCAAGCATTCCCTCTGACCCGACGAACAAACTAACCAGATCAAAACCAGTTTTGTTTTTGTGAGTTCTCCCGCCAACTCTCACAATTGTCCCGTCAGCCAACACTACCTGCAATCCAAGTACATAATGTTTGGTAACACCATATTTTAGGCAACGAGGCCCGCCGGCGTTTGTGGCTATATTTCCTCCTATCGAACTGTTTTTTAAGCTGGTCGGATCGGGAGGATAAAACAATCGATGGCGTCTCACCTCCTCTTGTAAGTCGCCGGTGATGACTCCAGGTTCAACGATCGCCACACCGTCCTCAACGGCTATTTCTCTTATCCTGCGCATCCGAGCTACTGATAGGGAGATCCCGCCCAGTTCCGGTACGCACCCGCCGACATAACCATAGCCGGAACCTCGAGCAGTTACCGGAATGCAGTGCGCATCGGCGTAACGCAGTATGTCAGAAACTTGTTCCGCCGATTCCGGTTCGATTGCGACATCTGGAGAATGGCTTGCGAACCATTTATCGGTGCTATGTTCAGCTAGCTTTTTGGGATCAATCGAAACGATTCCTGGTCCGACCGCAGCGACCAACCTTTCATAGAGATCCATTCAAACCCGCCAGGTTCACATTCCCATAATTTGGTACCCACCGTCCACGTAGATAACCTGTCCGGTTATTGCGGTAGCGCCATCGCTCGCCAGGAATACGCCAGTCTGTCCAAGCTCTGCTGGATCACAACTTCTGCGCAAAGGCGCACGCTCCTGGTAATGTTTGATCATTGTAGATAATCCAGAAATCCCGCGAGCGGCCAACGTTTGGACCGGCCCGGCGCTAATGCAGTTAACTCGAATCTTTCGTGTGCCTAATTCATAGGCGAGATAGCGTACCGTGGCTTCAAGGCTAGCTTTCGCGACTCCCATCACATTATAATGTGGGACCACTTTTTGTGATCCATAATAGGTCATTGTTACAATGCTTCCACCTTGAGTCATCAAGGAAGACGCTTCTCTCGTCACTCCGATAAGTGAGTACGCGCTCACATCGTGGGCAACCGAAAATGCGGAACGAGACGTATCTAGGAAGTTGCCCTCCAACGCCTCTTTCGGCGCAAAAGCAACCGAGTGCAGGAGTAAATTCAATCGATCTGTGTGATCTCGAACGTGACGAAAAAAATCCGAGATTTCAGAATCTTTGGTTACGTCACACGGATAAAGCGGGACATCGGCGCCGAAAGTTGCCACCAATTCTTCAACGTTCTCCTTCAAGCGCTCCCCTTGATAATTGAAAATCAATTTGGCGCCTGCCGCCGACCATGCTTGAGCGATCGCCCACGCGATGCTTCTCTTGTTCGCAACTCCGAAGATAACTCCAGTTTTTCCTTCGAGAAGTTTGCCTGTCATACTTCCTCAAGATCCTCAACATTGAGCGCTTTATTGGCAATGGCTTTTTTTCGCACTGGCAATTTGACCTTTTGAGTTTTCCCCACTTTGCCTTCACTTGGACAAATCCCCGTCAGTTCGCAATGGACACAATCTGGATTGAGGGCAAAGCAGCGACGCCTTCCGTGCCAGATCATCCAGTGACTTACGTTGGTCCAATCGAGGCGTGGGATCAGCCTCATCAGCACCAACTCTATTTTCTCCGCATCAGTCTTTGTCGTGAATCGAAAGCGTTTCGACAGACGGGCAACATGAGTATCTACCACGATCCCCTCCTCGATCCCAAATGCGTTGCCGAGTACGACATTAGCGGTTTTGCGTCCTACACCGGCTAAGCTTGTCAGTTCAGCCATCGAATGCGGAACTTCGCCTTTATGCTTTTCAATCAGATCCTTGGCCATTGCACGAAGGTTTCTGGCTTTATTGCGAAAAAAGCCAGTCGGCCTGATAACGGTTTCCAGATCTTCTTGAGGAACCGAGGCAAAGTCTTGGGCTGTCTTTAAGCTGCCAAACAAGTTTCGAGTCACCACGTTTACCTGTTTGTCAGTGCATTGGGCGGACAATATCGTTGCAACAAGAAGCTGGAACGGCGTTGCGAACTCAAGCTCGCAGTGAGCTTCAGGATAGGTTTCCCGTAACTTGGCCATAATCGCCGTGACTCTTTCTTTCAATTTCATCTAGTCGGCATCTTTGATTAAGACTTTTTTGGAGACCGCTTGCCAGCTACCTCCGGCTCGGTGGCCAATAAACCAAGCTCAGTCAGTGATTGGCGGAAATAGGCACATTGGGCGTCGGAATAGTACTTTTTGGCGAGGTCAAAATACGCCAGGGCAGAGGATTTTTGTCCTTGTTTCAAGGCGATAGCTGCCCGTGCATAATAATAAGCAGGCGTAAGCCCAGGAAAGATTATCGAATCGACGCGTGAAGCAAGCTGGCCGTCTGAACCGCTTAAAAGAGAGCAGAGCACGAGATTAAACTGGACTAATTCTGATTTTGGATCCGCCCGCTGCAGCTCTTCATAAAGTTCGGTTGCTTTTTGATAATTTCCTCGAAGCAATTCGAGTTCCGCATAATTCAGCTTCGCCGGATAATACCCTGGTTCTAACGCAAGAGCTGCTTGAAACTGCCCTTCAGCTTCACTGTACAGCTTTCTTCTGGTCAGAATCGCACCTAAAAGATTGATCGCCTCAGGCTTATGAGCATTGTTTCTGACCGCGACCTCAGCCTGCGTCTCGGCTTCGTTCAGTTTACCCTCCCGAAATGCACGAACAGCTCGATCCAATGCTGCGGAACCGGACCGTTGATCAGCAAAAGAAACGGAAACAAACAAGAAAAAAACGACAGAAGCAGCTTTCAGCACAGTTCTCGCCCAACCGCATCGGCTACAGCGCGTATTCGTGGCACCAAATCCTTGAACTCTTCCGGTAAAAGAGATTGTTCCCCGTCGCTCTTCGCTAGCTCCGGTGCATTATGAACTTCGATCATAATGGAATCTGCACCCGCAGCAACTGCCGCTAGCGCCATCGTGGGAATAAACTGTTTGACTCCGACACCGTGCGTTGGATCGACAACAATTGGTAAATGCGTTTCGGATTTCAGCACAGGCACCGCGTTCAAATCAAGGGTATTACGAGTCATGGTTTCGAATGTGCGAATGCCTCTTTCACAAAGTAACACCTGAAAATTGCCTTCGCTTAAGATGTATTCGGCACTCATTAGCAGGTCCTTGATAGTCGCCGACATGCCACGTTTCAACATAACCGGCAGATTCGTCCGACCCACCTCACGAAGGAGCGAGAAGTTTTGCATGTTGCGCGCTCCAATTTGGAGGCAGTCGGCATAGGCTGCCACTAGCTCCAGATCTTTGGTGTCCATGACCTCGGTAATGATCGGCATACCCGTTAGCTTTCGTGCCTCGGCCAAGAGTTGTAATCCGACTTTTCCCAAACCTTGAAAACTGTAGGGTGAAGTTCTCGGTTTAAACGCGCCGCCTCGTAAAATTTTAGCGCCGGCTTTGCTTATTGCTTTGGCTATCGAAGCAATCTGGTCCTCACTTTCGACCGAACAAGGCCCAGCCATGATCACAAGCTCTTTTTCCCCTACGGTTACATTGCCAATGTTTACCTTGGAGGGCATGCCGCGAAACTCGTAAGCGACCAGCTTATATGGTTTCAGGACAGGCGTGACTGATTCTACTCCGGGAAACGCACCCAGCGGCTTCTCCCGAATTTTGTCTTCAGGCCCGATAACGCCGATGACGACGCGCATTGCACCTCGGCTCACCTCGGCTTTTAACCCCCAAGATTGGATCCGGCTAACGATTCGCTCGATTTGTGCTTCGGTTGCGTCAGGCCGGGTGACGATTATCATACTTCAAAAGCCTCTGTTCAATTTACAACCCGAGCAGCTGTTTTTGCCAGCTCATCAATACAGCATCGACCACACTTGGCTCTCGTGAAATCCGCTCAAGCGCCTGGCGCGGCGCTATAATCCCGGGATCAAGCTCGTATTCGTTGGCCACCCGATCGCGGCGTTTTCTGAGTTCGTCAAAAAACTGCTCCTGCCCCGCCGTCGGTCGAGCTTTTCCCTTGCGCGCTGATTCAGGCCATTCTGACTCGGGCAGCTGGACAGCATATTCAATAACTTCTTGAAGCCGTTTCCGTCGCGACCCTTGCACACTTGTCGGAATACTGACTTTATCTTGGCCGGCTAACTTTGCCAGTTCAATCAATTCTTGGTTGTGCAGAACCTGAAATGCCGGGCGATCAGATTTCTGAGCTTCACACTCTCGCCATCTCCATACCGATTTCAACACGGCAAGAGACTTACCTCCCAAACCTGCACTGCCTGGCACCTTCCAGATCTTATCCAAGTCTTTCTCTCGATCTTCTGCAGCCGCAGTTACAGCTCGCCGGCAGCTTTCTTCAAACCATTCATATCTACTTTTCCGTTTTAAATCTTCAATTAGCCGAACCGCCAATTCCAGCAGGTATGCCGTATCATTGACAGCGTACTCCATCATTTTCGGCGTGAGAGGCCGGCGAGCCCAGTTTGCTTTTTGGGACGATTTCGGGAGATCTATCCCGAAAAACTCTTTAACCAGAAATGCCAGCCCGACCTCTTTAGCGCCGGCCAGTTTAGCAGCTATGTAGGTGTCAATCACTTCCCTTGGCACGAAATTTATTCCACGTCGAAGCATACGCAGATCATAGTCGCAGCCGTGAAAGACCAGTTTCCGGTTTTTCAGCAGATCGTTGAATTCCGAGAAATCGAGGGGTCTGAGTGAATCAATAAGCAGGTCATTACCTTCAACACTGATCTGAATGAGACACAGCTTCTCAAAATAGCAATGCAGACTGTCGCCCTCAGTATCTAAGGCGACTGTAGCAAAT
>JAFAXJ010000634.1 GCA_019241095.1 Verrucomicrobiota bacterium
GGGCCGTTCTTTGCTCCAAGTAAACGAGCTGGCAGCCAAAGAGGATCTCCCGATCAAATTTTTGGAGCAAATTTTAATGCAACTAAAGGCTGCCGGATACCTGAAGAGCCGGCGGGGTAAGCACGGCGGCTATCTTTTGGCGCGTCCACCCGAAAATATCTCAATCGGACAGGTTATTCGTTTGATCGACGGCCCGCTAGCGCCCATTGCCTGTGTGAGTCAAACCGCCTATGAGCGGTGCAGTTGCCCAGATGAAGAGCATTGTGGCCTGCGCATGCTCATGTTGGATGTTCGAAACGCAATCTCCAACATTCTCGACCGATTCACCCTGGCAGATGTTGTGGAGGTCACCTTACGCAAACTGCGGAAGGATAAAGTGTCTTTTCCGTTTTCTCTCGAATCGTTGCTAACTCAACCGGCCTCGCGATCAAAGTCCGGCAAGGGAGCTAAGAAATTGAACGGCCAATCTCCGGCAGACAAAGTTTCAGTTGAATATCCCGGGTCGGAACGAACCGACTGAGGGATTTTTTAAGATGGCGGATGCGCGCTCAAGCGGAGGAAGAGAACCAATGAGCTACGCATGAAGATAGAAGCAAAGCAGTTAGTCAGAGATTTAAGGGGTATGTGGCCCTCGATAACGTATCATTTGAAGTCGAGCAGGGCGAGTCAGTGGGGCTTGTAGGGCCGAACGGGTCTGGCAAAACGTCTCTATTGCGCCATCATCGCCGGCTTAGATTATCCCGACTCTGGAAGTGTATTATCCGATTCTAGCGAGCTCCAGTTGTTGTATCGTCAGCGAACGTTACAATTTCTTTGGGTTTCAACCAAGCCCCCCGCCTCCAACCATCCAGAAAGCCCTCCCTTGAGCGAGAACACATTGTGGTACCCCATGTTTTGGAGACTATCCGCCGCCAGGGCACCTCGGTTTCCGCCTGAGCAATATACCAGAATTGGCGTCGCAAGATCTGGAGCAATCTGAGACACATTTTGTTCGAGTACTCCTCGGCTGACATTTTTCGCGCCTTCGATATACCCCTTAATGAATTCGTCTTTCTCACGAACATCGACAATCAGGGGAAGTTGTTTAAACTTTGCCAGTTCCGCGGGGGTGATCTCGCGAATGCGTTTTCGCGCGTTATTCGCAAGCTGGACAAATGCATCGCTATGGTGCACGCTCATATCTTCTCCTCGATTCCGCCACACGAACAACTCGGAGAGATCATAGAATAGCTTAAGGAAGGGTGCTGTCACATCAATTCCTATCAAACTGGTATTCATTCGGAAAATGTCAAGCGCGTGTAGGAAGCCTCCTCACCTGCAGGTGGCACTCCCGCGCAATCGGGCGCAAGCTCGTGGAAGTGGTTCAGCGGGGTGCCTCGCTCGGTGACTGAACCTTCTCGCTATCTAGCGTTCAAGTCATCTTGCAGCGACTGTCGTCTCTCTTCTTCGCACTTCCGGCTTAAGGCAGGTGGCAGAGTCGACGTGGCAACCTGGACAGTTCCCATCAGTCAGCAGTCGAAAAAAAGCTCTTTGACGTTGTCTACCATTAGAGTAGACTTTCATCTTCTATGGTGACTTTCGAGCAACCTAAGTCTGCACCTAGAACGCTTCGGACTCGGAGCACCAGGACGGTTCCGTTTGACTCGGTTCAGCCTGCCGGTTGGTGCCGATGCGACAACTGAAACAAAGGTTTTTGGATGGTTTCCGTTACCCTGCTTACCGGCGACCTTGTCACAATGGAACCGGTACTCACGCGAATAATCAGATCAATAACTCAATCTTTAATATGTCTTATTTCATTGCACTTTCCGGAAGCCCGACGAAATTCTCCAAAGCCAGCTTTTTGCTTCAGAGTGTCAGATGGATCCTCGACGAACGGGCGGTAGAATTTCGCGTCGTCCATGCTGTCGATTTGCCTCCGATTGGACCGGCCACTCCCGGGATCGCAGACCAATTCATCGCTGACACAATCGAACAGATTCAAAAAGCTGCAGCTATCGTCCTGGTAGCACCCGCTACAAAGGACACTTCACCAGCGCTGCTAACTTCGCTGCTCGATTTCCTTCCGAAGAATACATTCTCGAGCAAACCTGTCTTACTTCTTGCGACGGGAGGTCTCCCGGGACAGGTAGCAATACTCGAACGGGCTTTGAGGCACATCCTGTTCCGCCTCGGTACAACATCGATTGCCGGGCGCGTCCACATCGGGACAGGAAGCTGGCTCTTCGTCGGCGATGATCGTCCCCGTTTGTCTAGGGGAGCGGAGCGAGAAGTTGCTCACGCAATCGATTTGGTTTTAAGAACAGTTAATCCGAAAGACGTTTCTCTCGCATTGTAAGATGTTCACGCTGATCAGGGCACATCGCTTTTTTATTCGCAGTTGCCAGATTCCGATTCGCTTCACGCAGCGGCTATGTCTTTTGCGCGCCTCTGCGCTCTGAGCCGAAGGTAACAGCCTGAGGTGGAGCAAAGCGTCATCCCCGTCCTTATTGGGACGATTCCTTTATTCATGAGGGAGCGGTTGTGTGGTCTTGAGGGTCCGCAAAAAAGGATTCTTTTCAGGACACCTCTGGGCCTGCCGAGCTCAATTCAACGACGCCTGTTTGATTGAGATTTAGCGGTGACATCATTGCGGCGCGCGCATCCGCGGGAGCCAAATAAATTGGATGGATATCGGAATATTTTAAGCCCGCGTTCTCCAGGGCGCGCACCAGGAGATAGTGGACGTTTGATCCTTTGTTCAGAACGACTC
>JAFAXJ010000031.1 GCA_019241095.1 Verrucomicrobiota bacterium
CATTTTTTTACACTGGCTTGACCGCTAGACATAAAACGCCGAAATAAAGGGGATTTGCCGCACCTCCTGGATTGCCCGATCAGGCGAAAGCACCCGGAAGTCCCTCCAAGTTTGTATGACTTTTCTGCATTGACGCTGCAGAGACTCCTTTCCTCTCCATGAGCAGCATTACGATGATATCGGTGAAAAGGAAGAGGCTTTGTTCTAATAATGACGCCATCGGCTGAATCGATTTCGTTTCCTGCGGACCCCCGAAAATCTGGCCCGGAATCCTGACGCAGAGATCAGCAATCTGGCCATGCTCGTTGTCGGGGTGTGCAGTTAGTAATGCTATCCTGGCGCCCGCATCTTTTGCCAAACGCGCCACGTTCAATTCGACATTTGTCACGGCGCAATGCCCAATCAAGAGGTCTCCGGGACCAATGGCTGGGCTTGTCGTGTCATAAACGACGTACGTATCGATTCCCATGTGCTTAAGCCGCATCGCAAATGCCCGAACAGAAAGCTGCATCCGACCCATGGCGTAGAGGTGAACAGTTTTCGCTTTGAGTATCTCCTGAAGGAAGCGTTCGACCTCAGCGGGAGCCACTGCTTCAAGAACCTGACGGTTCTCAGAAAGAACCTCTGTAACCAGTGTATTGTAATTCATATTTGTCCTACCGGGCCGGAATTGCTGTTACACGTATTATCGACAACAAAAAATGAGAAATCCATTTTAGAACTCACGAGCACGACCTCATTTATTACTGGCGCAACGCTGGTGCTAACCGAGCGAGCTTCCTGGTAGCGCGTTCGGCTGGATCAGCGTGGAAAAGGACGCTTGAGTCGTTTCATGCCAGTGGCACTAAGTCAGTCGCAAAAAGTTAGAGCAACCGAGTTGACGCCAGTGCAACACTTTCAGGGTTGACTTGATCAATTTTCTTATCAAAACGACCGATCTTTTTAAACGAAGAAGAAATAATGCGACTGAGTCAACTGTTTGGAGTGGCTATTCTTGCCCTCGGCGCGTGCTCGTCGGGAGATGGTGGGGAGATCAGCACTTTCTACCGCCAAAACCCACGGGGCGCCGTTGCCGGCCCAAGGAAGGGGGCCATTATGTACCTTCTTTGTGCGCCTGGCGCCCTGGAGGAAACTGCACAGAATTACACTACCAATGGTTATCGCGTGCTCGGGCAATCGGACTTTCAGAATCTCACGCCCGAACCTTTGCGGGAAAAGGCGTTGGCGTACGCCCGCCAATTCGGGGCCACTCTCGTACTATATTCTGTGGAGCCACTTGGTCAGGAAGTTCATCCGGTCACAAAAACCGTTTTGGAATCGGAGAGCCACAACGTGACGATTACAACATTGCAGCAGACTTCCACGCCGTCGCCCTACAGCGTAAACACGGATGTAACCAGCCCAGATTTTCTGAAGCCCATTGATAATTCAACTTCTGGAGACAATTCTCGCCCAGAACCATCACAAACACGACCTACATACCTCCAAAGTATCGCACCGAGGTCGTGCCCGATATCAGCTGCGGCTCTGCGCCGATGGGTTCGCGATCTTCGACCGCCCTGGGCCAGGGCGGCGCGGTGTTGTCCAATCCGGCGACACCATCTATGAGACCCTGCCAGGTTCAACGAGTCCGGATTACACTCGCCCGGTGCGCCAACTTCAACCGGGCGAAACGTTAGTTTCTGACCCCACCCCAACTCCCCACGCCCAAACCTTACTAGAAGGGGAAGCGCTGGAAAACAACATGGCGAAGGAGACAGAGGAAAAGGCCAGACGCGACCAGGATCCTGGCAATCAAGCGCAAAGGGAAATCGACAGGATTGATAACAGTATTCAGAAGGACGTTGATAAAGTAGAGAGCGGGCTCTAATCATTTGTTGAGGGCGTGCAATTCACTCACCTAACCCTAAACGCGTGTCTTCTCTTCTTTGCTTCTTTCCTAATGGTCCTCACTGGTTGATAGTTGCCAACCAGTGATGGGCTGCGCTCTCACCACTATACAATCTCCAACAACGGCCAACTGAAAGCCTGACCTCTTTACAAACTTTTCCCAGGGCTGGCCTGAGCAGATAGATCTTCGATCCGATCGAGCACCTTCTCTGGTGCTACATCTCTTTTTAATTCTGCTAAATCCGATGACTTGCTTTCTTCAATCCCAAGTTTTTCGGCAATCCGGGAAATCAATTGAAGTAGACGCGTAACCTCGTGCTCCGACAATAGACTAATTTGAAGATTCAGGTCGGCTCTCGTTGCCTCCATGGCGCTCATCCGGTTTTGCGAAATAAGGATAAAAGTGGAGAGGAAAATCGCTTCTACGGATGCGAGTGTCCCAAGCACCACAAAGGTTGGATCGAACGGACGCAAGCCGGTCCAGCCCACATTGATGATTGTCCAGACGGAAAACCAAATCGCGTGGATATAAACAAAAGCCATGCTTCCGGCAAACCTGGTAATGGCGTCAGCGACTTTAATTTGAATGTTTGCGCGCCGTTCCTCGTTTTTCCGTTTTTGCAGCAGCGTGTCAATGTTTCGATCCAGGACTCTGTTCATCCCGATCTCAGGCTCAACGGTCTTGATGTTATTCACTGTTCCTTTTCTGTTTACCAATTCCAATCGCACCCAAATCTGCCCGGAATTTATATCGGCCCGTTTACAATAGTTGGATGCCGTTTTGATGAGATTCGGTGTCTGGGCGGTTTTTTGACAGGGCGCAGACATATCTTGCTAACACAGATGGCTGACCTAAGCGGAGCATAAGTTAGGTATCAAATGCACCAATGCTAACTCAATCTGTTATAACCGGTTCCTGTTATATGCAGATAAGCAAGATAAAAAAAGATTGTAGAACTCGTTGATCAGGATGCAAGATGTGAGCTTGCAACTTCCAATATCGGAAACTCCCGGAAACAATCTGCCTGTGCCCGAATGAGCCGAGTCGTCTGGACCGGTTTGTTGGTTATCTCCTATTGGTTTTTGAGCGCAAACAGTGTGGCAGCTCAGCAGTCGGCTCCGGCGCAGTCGAAACCAAGCACTCCCAGCGTCGCACCCACACCAATCCCGCTGAGCGAAGTAGCCGCGCAGGCGGAGTCGGCGCTAGACTCGCTCCGCAACATCCAGCAAAGCTTGTCAGCAGACCAGAGGATAACGAGGGCACAAAAATCTCTTACCCGCCTGGAACGAGAGCTTATTCTGAGAGCAAACGAGAATGAAAAATTTCTCTCGGCAGGCGTACCTCTGGAGTTCCTTCGTCGTCTTGAGATAGTTGCAAAGACGTTTAGTGATGAGCTTGCCCACTGGAACCATGATTTATCGGAGTTCTCCAGAACCTTGGACAGCTACAATGCACGGCTGAGCCGGCTGAATACAATCTGGGAACTCACTTTGCAGTCACCAGAAATTTCTAAGTCAGGATCAGCAGTTCTTAAGCGTGGGCACGATCTGCTCGAGAACATCCATCGAACGCTTGAGGAGGTACAATCTCGAACAGCCGCGGTTTTAGCGCTTGAGGACCGCGTTCTGGAGTCGGCAACTCTGGCTGAAACGACTTCCAACTCGATCGAAGAGGCCAAAGCCCGAGCTGTAAAGAACCTCTTTGTTCCAGGCGCACCTCCTATTTGGAGCGGCGATTTAAGAAAGGGAATAGAGGCAGGCCAAGTTCTGTTTTACTGGCGTGCAA
>JAFAXJ010000103.1 GCA_019241095.1 Verrucomicrobiota bacterium
CACGCAACAATCATCGTCCATTCCGCCGGGGCTCGGGGATAGATCCTACGGCCAGACGGACGGGGCTGTTCAGCTCCGTCGGTAAAGTTGGCATTGATCGTGGCACCGGTGGTGGCGTTGTATTCGACATCAAAAAGGTCGTATTCACGCCGATTGCTTGCGCCGCCTGGCCAACGCTGGCTCAGAATCACTCTACCGCACGTGGATCACCCGAAAAGCCTACGATCCTATTCCGCACAACCAAAAGCAGCCGAAACACGGTTCCTGCGGGGTAGAACTCAATCCCACTGAGGCAAAAATAACCTTAGCAAAACCCTTAAAGCCGATAGACCGTCTTCACCCATTTCTCTTTTCTTGCTCCTCATCGACGGACAGTCGAAACATAGAAAATGATCGCTCCGTATCGGTTTACTCCCCGTGCTCGACTCCTGGACTTTATGCGCCAAGCCGGTCAACCCCATCTAATTAACCTTGCAGCGGGTATTCCTTCCGTAGACTGTGTGCCAACGGCAGAAATTCAAAAAGCTTTTGCCAAGGCGCTCACGGAGGAGAGCGATCGAGCCCTGGGTTATCAAACACCCGACGGAGACTATGAGCTACGCGCTATATTGGCAGAGCGTTTTTCAAGAAGGGGAATCAACGTAAGCGCCGAGGATATGGTCACAACGACGGGTTGCACGCAAGCCCTGCACGGAATGATTCGCCTGCTGGTAATGCAAGGGGATGTCGTAGCTTGCGAAGAGCCTGCCTACTACGCCACTCTCGAAGTACTTGGCGACACCGGAGTTGCCGTCTTGCCCGTGCCAGTTAAAAACCTGCACGGCTGCGATTTGGATTTAGTCGAAACGATATTTCTTCGGCATCGCCCCAAGCTGCTGGTTCTTTGTTCGACCCTTTCAAACCCCTCAGGAGCAACTATTCCAAACAGCAATCGGCTCGCGATTTTGGAGATCTGCCGCAGAACCGGCACCCGCATTTTAGAAGATGATATTTATGGAGAGCTCACCGAAACGGACAATCTTCGCCCGCTACGTTCATTTGACGACGGAAGCACCGTCTCTTATGTCACCAGCTTTTCCAAAACTGTGTCGGCTGGTATTCGCGTAGGCGTATGTATTCCCGGAGGGAACACTGACGCATTCGCACTGCTCAAAAGTCAACAGGACATGCATTCGTCAACCTTGTGCGAAATCGGTTTCAGAAAATACCTCCAAGAGTCCGATTTTGACGAACATCTGAGGCGTGTGAAGCAATTCAACCGGTGCCGTCGTGAGATAGCTAGTGGGGTGATCGAACAGCATTTTCCACCTGGAACTAAGATCTGGCGCCCTGAGGGGGGGTTCATGTTGTGGGTCGAGGTAGGAGTTGAGCTCGAGGATGTCTATCGCCGTTGTCTAGCACAAAACGTTGCCTTCGGGCGTGGTTCGGCTTTCTACACTCAACCCGGAGATGGCGCTCGCGCGATGCGACTCAACTGCTCGCGCCCTCCTCTTGATCGCTTGGTCGCGGGTATTGAAATTCTGGGCAAAATTCTTGCGGCAACCACATGAGATTTTTCCTGCACGCTGCTTTTCTTCTCGGGATAGGCATCATTTCCGTGGCTTATAATCCTCATACAGGTGCGCTTGGTTTTAATCCCGACGCGAAGTCGGGTTTAATTGTAACGGCAGCATTCGCGCTAATTTCGTTTTTTTGGGGTTACCTGTACCGGCACAAATCTCGTCGGCTGGCGTTAACCGGCGGATTGATCACCACCCTTCTACTATTCCTTGGAACTATGCCGAGAGCCATTGGCGCCTGGAGAGGGTTTTCTTCGGGAGATCCCAGTCACTGGTTCGCCGCAACGACAATATCCCTTGTAATCCTTGGCTCTATCCCGCTTTTTGTCAGCATTTGGCTGGAAATGCGGCATGCGATCAAAACCCGATGAGTCGGTTGGAATCGCGCATTGATTTTCCCGATCGACGCAGCCGATTTCTGATCTGCTGCGTTGCGTGCTAAATGTCGTTTAATTTTATGCATCGTTTATTGCCGTACCTTGTGCCTATCCTGCTGACTCTGGGCGGGACCTGTGCTCTTCCGAGCGAGATTGGAAGTCCTGATCCGCCCCTTTGGATGCGCTATCCTGCCATTTCTCCCGATGGCAGACTGATAGCTTTCAGTTTCCAGGGACATATTTTCCTCGTTAAATCTGAAGGCGGGACTGCGACTCCGCTCACGACAGGTCCTCAACACGATACAAGCCCCGTCTGGTCTCCGGACGGAAAACTCATCGCATTTGCATCCGATCGTTACGGTCATAGCGATGTTTTCGTCGTGGGATCCAATGGCGGGGCAGTCCGGCGGCTCACCAACTATTCTACAGATGCCGCCCCTTCGGATTTCACTCCGGACGGACAGTTCGTGCTTTTCAGCGCCCATCGAATTGGGGCGGCGGGAAGCTCTCTTTTTCCGATACGGATTTTTCCACAACTCTACAAGGTGGCAATTGAAGGCGGTAAAAAGGAGCAACTGATCTTAACGACTCCTGCCGTTCACGCGCGATTCAACAAAGCTGGGAATCAAATCCTGTACGAGGATATCAAGGGTTTCGAAGATCCGTGGCGCAAACATCAAACCTCTTCTGTAACTCGGGACATATGGCTTTATGACTCAGACTCCAGCGGGCACCGCAGGTTGACCAACGCCGCTTACGAAAATCGCAATCCTGTCTGGGGCCCCGACGAGAACGCAACCTACTATCTATCGGAGAGAAGCGGTTCTTTCAATATTTGGCGGATGCCCTTCCATCCACAGGCTAACCCTGAACAGATTACTTTCTTCACCAAAAACCCGGTACGATTTCTTTCTGTTTCTCAGGGTGGTGATCTCTGCTTTGGTTACGATGGCGAGATTTACCTTTTACCGAGTGGGTCGAAGCAGCCCCCGCAGAAGGTGCAGATCCGGACCGACCTGGCTAATACAGACGCGGCGCCGGCACTCAAGCATTTCAATGATAATGTGACTGAGATGGCTCTGAGCCCAAGCGGAAAGGAGATCGCTTTGGTTGTGCGTGGGGATATCTATGTTGCGTCTATAGAACATGGTGAGACCAAGCGGATCACCAACACTCCCGGCCAGGAGAGAAATGTATCTTTTAGCCCGGACGGTCGAAAATTGCTTTTTGCCGCCGAATACAACAAACCTTGGGCTATCTATGAAGCCTCGATCAATCAACCAAAAGAAAAAGAGCCCTACTTTTTCAATTCTACCGTGATCGATATTCATCCGCTGCTGGAAAACTCAGAGGAAAATTTTCAGCCTCGATATTCTCCTGATGGGAAGGAAGTGGCTTTCCTTGAGAATCGGACGACCCTTAAAGTGTTCAATCTGGATACCAAACGCTCCAGGGTCATCTTACCTGGAGAGTACAACTATTCGTACGAAGATGGAGACCAGTGGTTCGACTGGTCTCCCGATGGTAAATGGTTTCTCGTCAACTTTTTAGATCGAAATCGTTTCTCATTGGAAGCCGGTCTCATCGATTCTGAAGGCAAACAGCAGCTCACGAATCTCACGAAGAGCGGGTATGAAGATGTTAAACCAGAATGGGCAATGGGAGGAACATCGATGATCTGGGCCTCCGACCGCTATGGGTTGCACGGCGACGGCTACTCGGAAAAGAGCCAGTCAGATATCTACGAAATGTTTTTCACTCAACAGGGCTTTGATCGTTCCAAACTCTCGCTGGATGAATATGCCATTTTGAAAGAGAAACAAGACATTGAGAAGAAAAATGAGAGGGCGCCTACTCCCGAACCGGCCGCACATAAGCCCACCGAAGCGCTGAAGCTTGATCTTAATAATATTGAAGACCGGGTAAAACGGCTCACCCTAGGTTCCAGCTCAATTATGGATGCCGCTCTGACCCCTGACGGCGAAACCCTGCTCTACCTGGCAAAAGGCGACAAAGGAGTCGAGCTTTGGTCAGTAAAGTTGCGGGATCGGGAGTTAAAACGCCTGGCCGAACTTCCCGTTCCGCCGCCAAGCCCGACTATGCCGCAGTTTGGAACTTCTGTGAAGCTGGATACAGAAGGCAAAAACGCTTATGTGTTAGCTGGCGGT
>JAFAXJ010000240.1 GCA_019241095.1 Verrucomicrobiota bacterium
TTGCCGTAAAAATGAATCGCATCCCGATACTCTTCTCGAGCTTCCGATACGTATCGGTAGTTCACTCTTTGGCTATCTGGCGAGCAAGTTCGCGCATTTCTTGTTGGACTCGATCGCCATCAAGCAGGGTCGCTTCACCTGCGTTAATTCGTCCGACTCGTTGCCGGATGACGCCCATGGTCTCTGGGTCAGATGCCTCAAACCATTCACGAAGCTCAACGCGCTCCTCGGGCGCGAGCTTTTCGATAGCCTCCTGAATTTCAGCCAAATTCTTCATATCAATACTCTTTGGCAAGCTCTCGGGTACGCTCGCACAATGACCCGGATGTCTCAAGACTTTGAACGATCCAAGAACCGCAACCATCGTGAGCACCGCATGATATGCCCGTGCCAGAAGTGATCGGCAATACTCAAAGGCCGGCTAAATCCGCATGCTAGCCGCCGCGGTTGCCGAGTTGAAAGGCAAAATTGCCGAATCAAAATTCTCATTGCTTTGGGGTCTTTAAGATTGTCGTGGCTGTCCAGGTGATCACGCATTTCTGGCGGTAGCCGGCTTTTAACACAAATTGACCTTTCGGGGTTTGCCAGTAACTCGGCACGTTGAGCGGCCGTTAGAAGTTCCCGTCGGATATGCGCAGGCATGAACCTTCATCCCGCTGTTAATCAATCAGGTCTAACGACAAAAGTCGTGATCATCGGCCGAAACCACGCATCCAATTAGCTGTCCACAGAAAGCCATCCCGCAGTCCTCGCCCTGCCCGGCTCTTCATCAGCAGGTGACTTCTTAACGTACAATATCGCACGAATAGGCAAGTCACCCCGGGCTGGTCCGCGCCTGCTCGAACAAAGAAGACACAGGCGAGCCGACATATTCATGACGCTCATGACACGCTGCAGGTGGTCGTCCCTTGCTTGATCTACCGGGCGCGCCTTTATTACCGCTTGGAATTTCTGGAATGTTGAGCGCGCTCTTCTGAGGTAGTAGAATATTTCGGATAAACACGACCCAAACGACACTACCGATAGTCCAGTTCCGTCCATTGAAAGAGGCGAAGCGCACTTTTCGGATTATTCCTTAAATTCAGCGCTCGACAGGCAGGAACGGAGAATTGTACGATCCATCCATCAGATCGGAATGGGCTAGCCTCACGAGCACAAAGTCATTGGCGAGACATGCGTTTACGCAAGAACGGTCCAAAGATGAATTTTCTGGGCACATTGCAAGCAGGGGAAAGAGGCGTGCAACTGTAGCCGTTTCCGAACTCAAAAAAGAAATTCCGGATTAAAGGAAGAACTGCATGCCTGGAAAACCAAATATACTGATCATCTGGGGAGATGATATTGGCTGGTTCAATATCAGTGCCTACAACCACGGAATCATGGGCTACCGCACGCTGAACATCGATCGTATCGCCAAAGAAGGCGCGATGTTCACCGACTGGTATGGCCAGCAAAGCTGTACAGCCGGTCGGGCCGCCTTCATCACGGGACAGTCTCCGATTCGTACCGGGCTGACCAAGGTAGGGTTGCCTGGCGCGAAACTCGGCCTTCAGCCGGAAGATCCCACTATCGCAGATCTGCTAAAGCCTCTGGGCTATGCGACTGGGCAATTCGGCAAGAATCATCTGGGCGATCGGGACGAGTTCCTGCCAACCGTTCATGGTTTCGACGAGTTCTTTGGCAACCTCTATCATTTGAACGCAGAGGAAGAGCCTGAGAACCCTGACTACCCCAAGAACCCCGAGTTCAGGAAGAGATTTGGACCACGCGGCGTCCTACACTCCTGGGCGAAGGCAGACGGTACACAGGAGATAAAAGATACCGGCCCGTTAACCAGGAAACGCATGGAAACCATCGACGCAGAGATCACCGCTGCTGCCCTGGACTTCATCGAGCGCCAGCACAAGGCTGACAAGCCGTTTTTCTGCTGGTGGAATTCAACCAGGATGCATGTATTCACGCACCTGAAGAAGGAGTCCGAAGGCAAGACGGGCCTGGGCGTTTATCCCGACGGCATGGTCGAGCATGACGGTCATGTTGGACAGCTGCTCGCCAAACTTGACGAGCTGGGGATCGCTGACAACACCATCGTGATGTATTCGACCGACAATGGCGCTGAGGAGCTAAGTTGGCCTGATGGGGGAACCACGCCGTTTCGCGGAGAGAAGGACACGAACTGGGAGGGCGCCTGGCGCGTGCCGTGCGCCATCAGGTGGCCCGGCGTCATCAAGCCGGGCACGGTCTCTAACGGCATCTTCTCGCATAACGACATGCTTCCTACCCTGCTGGCTGCGGCCGGCGAACCGGATATCGTCGAGAAAGTCAAGAAAGGCCACCAGGCTGGCGGCAAGACTTTCAAGGTCCATCTCGATGGGTACAACCTCATTCCCATCCTAAGGGGCGAGGCGAAGGAGAATCCGCGCCCCGGAATCCTCTATTGGAGTGACGAAGGTGACCTGATGGCCCTGCGTTACGGCGACTGGAAGATTCATTTCATGGAGCAACGCGGGGAGGGAATATTGGCGTGGCAGGAGCCGTTCGTGCCGTTGAGGCTTCCGAAGATTTTCAACCTCCGGAGCGATCCCTTCGAGAACGCGGACATCGCCTCTCAAATGTACTATGCCAAATGGCGTGCTGATCGTCTTTTCCTGTTGGTACCAGCCGGAGCGCTGGTCCAGCAGTGGCTCAAAACCTTGGCTGAGTTCCCGCCGAGACAACGGCCCGAACATTTCACCGTCGGGAACGTGCTCGAAAAGCTCCAACAAAAAGCACAAACGCTGGAAGCCGCTTCAGGCGGCGGGGTGAAGTAGTGC
>JAFAXJ010000407.1 GCA_019241095.1 Verrucomicrobiota bacterium
GTTTGCGTACATCCGCGAAGCTTGCGCGAGGCCAATATTCAGTTGTTAGGCTTTTCCGTCCGAGACTGCTTTTCCTTTAGCGCTGTTATCATCTCCGGATTGGCCAGGAATTGTGGGTAACGCCAATCATAGTTATTGGGCGGATCCTTACCGATCAAACTGTCAGGCATTGCATTCCATTCCCATGTCGACCAATTGTATAAGCCTTGGTAAGAGTTAATGCCTATCCCTAGACCTGCAAAGATTCCAAAGCAGAGTGCAAAAGGGACGATTGCTTCTTTCACCCCGGTCAACTCAGACCAGACAAGACCTGTGAGAACTACCCAAGCCGGAAACGATTCTACCAATAGCCGACTGCCGAAACTGCCGCCACCCCACCATATAGGCCAGCGAGATACAACAAGAATGTCGAGCCCGATCCAGATCACGGCCAACCAGAAGAGCGGTTTGCGATAAGATTTACGAACCGTGAAGAGCAAAGCTATCAGAAGCAACAAAAGAAAAGGCTGGTACACAAATAATCCGCGGGCTGGACCAAACGTCAGGCCATACAGAACTTTCCGCCAGTGCGGGAAACTGGCGCCTTTGAGGTTGGTGCTGTAGGCGGAGTAGTAAGCGGGCAACCAGGTGTGAAATTCGGACATTGAAAAAAGGCAAAGAACAAGAAACAAGACTCCGAAGGTGATCACGATCTTCAGCGCGGCATTCCTCGATCGATACCAAAAGAGGATGGTAACCGGCACTGCCAAAAGGGCGGCTGTTGGCCGGCAGAGATATCCCGCAAAAAGCATCAAACCAACGAGGATTGGTCTGAGCTGTTTTGATTTGCCAGTCTGAGACCTGACTACGAATAGAAGCGTGAGACACTCAAACACCACGGCAAAATTAATGCTCCATAGAGCAGCTCCCATTGTGCTCATGACACCCGTTCCTAACGTCCAAAGGGAGGCGAGGAGTGCGCTCGTTACCACCTCGACGAAGCAGCGCAAAATAAAATAAGCCAGTAAAAGAAAACCTACCACGGTCAGCGCCGCGACCTGCTTCTGAACTGTGAGCTCGACTTTATCTATCTGCATGTCTTTGCCCTGATTTAGAGCAATCGCGACAAACGGCAGAACTAGAAGGGGCGTACCTAGCGGATATATACTGTAAACGTGGCCGTTCTTCATCTCAAAAAGCCAGGGAGCTGAAGGCAGCTTGTAACCATCCAACCGCATCGTTCTATGCTGAACGATAGCTTGTGCTACGAGGGTGCTGCCTCGCGGATCCATTTCGGCGTAAGAAAAAATCGGCGAAGAATAGCTGACGGCGAACGAGCAAAGCGCGGAAATTGCCAATATTAAATAAGACAGAGTTTCAGCAAAACCCGACCAGCGGATCTGCAAGCCGTGAAACTTTATATAAGCCAGAATTTTCAGGGTGAATTGTCAGCGTGAAAGTATGGAGCTTTTAGGCTATGCTTTTTTCCTGGCCTATTCGTAAGTTTACGCAGCAAATGTTCATCTTCTGATCTGCAAAACAAATATCACATTGAGTGAGGCGCACCAGATCGTGAGGCAAGCGCATGAACGAAGCGAAGGGAACGATGGGCGTGTGTATGCCAGGGTTTCAGATTTTAACCCGCCGGAGCATCTGTCTTCCCTGAGCGTTCGACAGCTCCAACCTGTTGTTCCAGTTTGGGAATTGCTTGCGTCCGTCGGAAACAGGCAAACCTCCAGATTAATGAACTGGCGGTTAAACAAACCAGCGATGGAGAGTGTAATAGGATTTGTAAAGGTGAAAACCGCGATTGCTCCAAGCGCGCTGTACCTTAAGATTGTTAATTTGCGTAGAGATTACCATTCTTTTCATGCCGTTATCCCGGCACCATTGTTTACTGCGGACGATTAACTGTCCATAGATACCAACTCCGGTATAATTCGGATGTACTGCATTCAGAACCCCCTCACCCTCAGTGGGTGAGTTCTGGCGGAGGATTATAAAACCGGCCACAATGCCGTCCACAATTGGCACATAGACGCATGAGGCCAGCTCGCGATCTGTGCAGGAGCGTTGTGCCCAGTCGACGTAAGCCTCGGAGACTTTGACGCGGTCGAGGCGGCTGTCGGCGTGGTAGTGGCCAGAGTAGGCGCAAAAGCAGAGCCGGGCAATCTCAGCGACCGCTGTAACGTCTCCAAACGTCGCTTCTCTGATTTCCACGGTCGAGGGCTTGACCGCAGGTATGTCTTCCGTCGGGCATTCGTAGTAAACAAGGCAGTCCATGCTCCGGAATTCGAGCGCCTCGAGCGCCTGAACTAGCGCAATGTTGTTTGTAGGCACACGCACGGTCAACATTTCCACGCTGGATGTCCGACATATTTCCACAATCCGCTCGGCATCCGCTGATTCATCGGCAGAATCCAAGGTTAGCCTCGCTATGCGGTAACCGAATCTCGCTTTTTCACACTCGTCGAAACGCAACTGCACTGTAACAAATCCATTCGTGAACTACATGAACGACTAACGATAAGCAATCCAGGTATGCCGGTCAACGGTCATGGGTAGTCAATGTCTTCATGCGAGGACACCAAGTATTGACAGCGCACAGGGTGACATCAGCCGCGAGTGGCACTAATTGCAATTACTTGGCGTTGTCGCATTGCAAAATGACGTGCGTATAAGGAATCCGCAGTTTCTCGGTACATACGCCGATGTTGACCGGGCTCTGCTTTCCGACATTTCTGCCAAAAGCGAGGATGACGACTATCAGCTCGAGCCTGCCCTTAATAGGTTTGGCCAAAGTGAGAGTTACTTTCGGACCATTGCTCCAACGTCCCCATTCTTGGAGGGATGCGCGGTGCACATCTCGCTCAACACCCGCACCCGCAACATCGAATGACCCGATACGCTGGGCAGGCAAAGGGCTTTCCCCCCTGTCCAGGACGGCAAACATGCGTGTGGCGATTTTCTCACGCGACCGGCATTCCATTGAAAGTCCCGACGATTTTATCGTCTTAGAAGTGTTCAGAATTTGATAGATTCTTAGAATGACTTCGATCCCTGAATAAGGAGGTGTTTGATGAAGTTACGACTCCACACTACTTGCTTCTTGTTGACCTGGACACCCGGCTAGTGAGGCCGATTGAGTGTCATCGACGTGAGTACTATGGAATTACCTGGCAGGTCGGTGGACAGGATCTGTATTTGTCTCACTCGGGCTTGGACAACGAAGCCCTTCTTGACATTGCCACCTACGCTCTTTCGGAAGCTGGATGGATTTCCTATGGCAAGCATGAAACAGGCAAGTTCTTGTCGCAACCACATCAGATAATCTGTGCGCCGGACGGCCGATTAGCCCGCTTTTTGCATCATGTGATCATGTGATAGCGAGCGCCGAGTTAGATCCAGATTTGATGGGGTTGGGAGCGCAGGAGTCGAAAGTCGGGCTGAGATGCCGCCAGAGGCGCCATCGGAAGACACCGCAGGTAATCCACCGTTATTTTTCTGGTGCCGGGGTCAGCACCTAGAGAGTTTTAACCGAAGCATTCTAAGCAAGAGCAAAAGAGCTCTTTGAGGGGAAAGCTGGAGCTCAGCCACAGCCGGATTCTTCGGGT
>JAFAXJ010000471.1 GCA_019241095.1 Verrucomicrobiota bacterium
CCGGATATGGTGTCTGTTCATCGAACTCTGTGCTGTTCGCTCCTTTGAAGCCGCACATATTCCTGGCAAACTCAATCGTTGCTACCTGCATACCTAAACAGAGTCCAAGGTAGGGGATCCTATTTTCTCGGGCATAGCGGCAGGCAACGATTTTACCTTCTACTCCGCGATCTCCGAATCCTCCTGGAACTATAATACCTGCGGCAGGTCCAAGATGCTTGCTCAGATCAGTCCCTTCAAGATCTTCCGCGTAGATCCGGAGGATTTCGATACCGCAATCATTGGCAGCTCCAGCGTGAGTGAGTGACTCATAGATACTTTTATAGGCATCCTGCAAATCGATATATTTACCAACGACCGCCACTTTGAGGCTTTTCTTCGGCGCGATAACGCGCTGCACAAATTTGCGCCACTCGGTCATATCCGCGGGTTTGGTTTCCAGCCGCAATAGACGGCAGACTGTCTCGTCCAATTTCTCGCCCTGCAGCGTCAAGGGAAGTTCATAGATTGTGTGATCAACATCGCGAACTTCCACCACCGCATGCAAGGGCACGTTACAAAAGAGCGCTAGCTTCTGGCGAACCTCCAAATACAGCGGCTTTTCAGTTCTGCACAAAAGAACATGAGGCTGAAGGCCGATTTCGCGCAATTTAGCAATACTCTGCTGTGAAGGCTTCGTTTTCAGTTCACCGGCCGCTTTAATGAAAGGGACTAGCGTAACGTGCATAATGACGACATTTTCCGGACCCACCTCTAGTTGAAACTGCCGGATCGCTTCCAGAAAAGGCAGCCCTTCAATGTCGCCAGTGGTACCCCCAATTTCAGTGATGATAACATCACCAGGTTGCTCCTTAGCTAAACGTTGAATTCTACCTTTGATTTCATCCGTAACATGCGGGATGACCTGAACCGTTTTGCCCAAGTAATCGCCCCGACGTTCCTTTGCGAGAACCGTTTCATAGACTTGGCCGCTAGTGACGTTGTTTGAACGCGATAATACGCAGTTAGTAAATCTCTCATAATGACCCAGATCGAGATCGGTTTCGGCGCCATCGTTCAGAACATAAACTTCCCCATGCTGAAAGGGGCTCATAGTTCCTGGATCGACGTTTAAATATGGATCGAACTTCTGCATAATTACTCGCAGACCGCGATGTTCCAGAAGTGTCCCTAAGGCAGCGGCGGCCAGTCCCTTGCCCAAGGAACTAACAACTCCGCCAGTAACAAATATATATTTCATCGATTGCTCCTGTTCAGAATTAAGCGTTCGACCTCGATTGCGTCTTCCGGTGTGTCGACACCGACGGAAGCGGAGTCACATACGACGACGCGGATCGTCAAACCGTTCTCTAACGCCCGCAACTGTTCGAGCTGTTCCGCTCTCTCAAGGTTTCCGGGTGGGATACTCACGAAACATAGCAGGGCACTGCGTTTAAATCCATATACACCCAGGTGTTTGTATGGTCTCAGGCTCGAAGTGGAACGAGGAAATGGGATGACACTCCTCGAAAAATACAGCGCTTCGCCGCGTCGATTGCAGACCACTTTCACACTGTTCTCGTTTGCGGCCTCTTCCCAATCGATAAGGGTCGCTGCAGTAATGATGTCAGTCCTGCGGCTCTCTTCGATCTGGCGGACAAGCCGTTCCAGAAGAACCGGTTCAATCAACGGTTCGTCGCCCTGGATATTAAAAATGTAAGCGGCTTTTTTGAGCTTTTGAGCTACCTCAGCGATTCGATCGGTGCCGGAAGTGTGGTCGGGCGAAGTCATTACTGCTTCCGCACCGAAATCAGAGGCAGTTTTAGCGATCCTGATATCGTCGGTAGCGATAATAATTTTTTCGAAACAAGCTGCCTCGCTGCATCTTTCCCAGACATGCCGAATCAGCGGCTTACCGGCGATTTCATGAAGCGATTTTCCGGGAAAACGAGTAGAAGCCCAGCGCGCCGGAATGACGCCGATGACTTTGCTCATATGCAAAAGAGAATCATTGTTTTTCTACAAAAGAGACGACTTAATCACACATCAGACGATTAGACGAACAAAACGTAGGAATGCGCTCGGCTTTGTTCCCGGGCCTAATCTAAAGCGTGGCTGCCTCTCTGAAGCGGCTTTCTCGGCAAATCTCGATTTTGAGCCCCGAGCGATGGAGAAGTCAGCAGGGTCGTTGTCACAGAAGCGTCTTAGCTATGTAGTTTCGGGATCGGCTAAGATGAACTCAGCTATCTGAGTCAGGTCTGTGGTTATAAGGCTTGCGCCGATTCGCAATGAGGAATTTTCAGCCAGGTTGCTGAAAAGGATTGTCCCCTTCACATTGGCTCGGACTCCCGCTTCGACATCCGTGCTCTTATCGCCCATCATATAACTGGCCCTGAGGTCCAAATTCAGATCGCGCGCGGCTTCATGGAGCATACCGGGGCCTGGTTTTCTACGTTCTGATTTTGTTTCGGGCCTATCAGCGCAGAAGTAAGTTGCATCTATCAAGCCGGCAGGCAAACGATCTTCCAGTTCTTTCTGTACAGCCCAAAAGTCAGCCTCGGTGAAATAACCTCGTCCAATTCCACTCTGGTTGGTGATGATAACGAGCTTAAAATCTGCTTTTTTAAGTTGCATCAAAAAGCCCGGAATCCCAGGAAATATCTCAACATCACCAGGGCGTGAGCAGTAACCAACATCTTCCATCAGGGTGCCATCACGATCGAGAAAAACTGCGCGCGCTTTGGATAGATCGGTTGGTTCCTGGATCGCCA
>JAFAXJ010000235.1 GCA_019241095.1 Verrucomicrobiota bacterium
GCACTACCTTCCGGGCTGGCCGCTTGGTTGGTCTCACTCTATAGCGTTGTAATGGCCGGAGTTCTGCAATTCTTGATCGCTTATTCCGTTGCGCTTCTGGCGTTCTGGATGTTGGAAATCTCAACCGTTCGATTTATTGTTTACTCGTTTGAGTACTTCTTCAGCGGTCACTTTTTCCCGCTGAGCTTTCTATCGCCACAAATCCGAGCAGTCGTCAACTGGACCCCGTTCCCGTACGAGATGTATTTCCCAATCACAATCATAATGGGCAATGTCCATGGGCGTGAGCTGATTAAAGGTCTCACGATCCAGACTGGATGGGTCATGCTGGCGGCTTTTGGAGCAATATTTCTGTGGCGCAAAGGTCTGGGGCATTATGAGGCGGTAGGGGGGTGAACGGTGGCAATTTGAGCTTGCAGCTCCGCGATCGCATATCAGCAGTGGAGCGGGTTCAGCGGCTGAAGATCAAGGAAAACGCCGAGGTAGCCAGGAGCGAGAAGCAGGATTCAAGGGGATTGATGGAGCAAAAACTGCGTCGGGAAGGAGGTGAGATAGTAACTCAACATGTCAATGCTGGGCAGGCGGTTGTACAATGACAGGTGCGCCCCTTCAAGAGCGTTCGGCCAGAAAGAAAATGGAAGGAGGAAGGGATCCAGCTAACAAGCCTTACTGCCCGCCCAACCCTTCGCGATATTTTTGAATCTGCCTTTGGTACTCTTCTTCGCCTTTTCTGTATTCGTCTTTTGAGATCGAATGTTCCTGATACATCTGCTCGAGCCGAGACCTCTTGTTTTCGGCATGTCTACGCTGTCTTTCTAGATTTCTGCGCACGTGTTCCGACAGAGATTTTTCTATTACAGGTTGTTGTTCCCCTAACGATTTGTCAGTACTGGGTGGCACGTCCGAGACAGGCGGCTGAACGGGCAAAGCTTTCGGTATCGGGGTAGTCGCTTCCGGGGAAGCCGCCGATGCTTCGCGGGGGGCCTTCGAATCGTTGCGAACTGTCAAATGGTCGATCGGAGAACTTGACGTTAAAGGCTGGCTCGGTTCTGGTATTCCCGTTTCGAGCGCTCGATCGTTCAGTGACCGCAACTGTTCCGGCATGGAGGAAACGATTGGCACCCTAGGATCTCTCGATGCAAATGCCTTAGACATCAGTGAACTCAGCGCCAGTAAACAAATAGCAAGCATCCCGAGAACTGCAACAATGCCGCCCAAAACCGCGGCGACTCGCAACGACTTGCCTACTTTAGAATCACCAGACCCCCTTGGTTCAAGTCCCTGAAGTATAGTGGCCGCAGGAATACCAAGCTTTCTCATACGAACGCCACAATAATGCTACAAATTGTGCACGGCAAGATAAATTCATACAAGATATTGTATCTGGGATATTCGAATTAAATGAATGTGCTGGTGTCTTCGTTCAAGAAGGCCATTAAAAGTCAGCTAAAGAATCAAACCTAAGTTGTCACGGTCCAGGGTCATTTTCCTATCGCCGTTCAAGAGGCTTGGCCGCGGCTATGTTACACCTGACCTGCGGGGCTCAAATCTGCCTTCTGAACTCAATGTGTCCTGCGCGAGTGAACGGAAGAACCTTTACGATGGATCCATATGCTTTCTAAAACCCCTAACCCGAAGAGGACCAGGACAAGGAACGAGCCCCCGTAGCTGATAAGGGGAAGGGGAACACCGGTGATAGGTGTGATCGAGATCGTCATTCCCATATTCATGTAGGCGTGCGTGAACAGAAGCGTTGTGATCCCGACGGCAACCAGACGCCCCATATCATCCCTCGCGGTCGCAGCGATGGAGAGCCCCGTTAAGACGAGCGCCGCAAACGCAGCCACTAGCGTCAGCGTTCCGGCAAAACCTAATTGCTCACCGATTGCTGCAAAAATAAAGTCTGTATGCACAATGGTTTCTGGGAGAAAACCAAGCTGCACCTGCGTATTAGGAGCAGTGAAACCTTTGCCGTAAAATCCGCCTGACCCAATTGCGATGAGCGATTGATTGATCGTCCAGCCTGCACCCTGCGGGTCAAGATCTGGATTCAAGAATGTGGTCAATCGCTCCCGCTGATAGCTCTTTAGGCCGAAGTTGGCGATAACAGGGATTAGAGCAATGCCGATGATCAGTATAACCAGCAGATAACGTTTCGGAATCCGTGCGACATAAAGGAGTGCAAACACGGCTGGAATCCAAACCAGGCATTCACCTAAGTCGGGCTGGATCAGTATGAGAAGCCAGGGTGGCGCAATGATTGCGGCACAACTTAATATGCGGCCAACAGTAAGCCAAAAGCCGACCCACATTTCGGTATTGGTGAGCAACCAAGCCAGTAAAAGCAATGTAGCGATGATGGCGAGCTGCGCTGGTTGAAAGCTGAATGGGCCTATTTCCAGCCAGCTTCTCGCTCCATAAGTAGTGCGTCCAATAAAATGAGTCAGCGCCAGAAACCCTAGCCCGCCAAGATATAGAATGAGAGGGAAAGAGACGTTAGTCAGCCAACCGCGATAATCGATCAGTGCCGTTGAAAAGAAAATTACAAGACCGATGACAAGCCAGACGATCTGTCGTCGCCATATTTCGGCGAGGTACGCTTCCGCGCGCATGTAAGTAGCGCTATATATTGCGAGTACGCCAAAAATCGCAAGGCCAAAGGCAAGAGCCACAAGTACCCAGTTCATTGCGAGTAATTTGCGGAGCAAAGAATTCATGCGACTTGACCTCAAGAGACAGCCGGTACGCTAGCGAGCAGCTTCCGTGTATATTCCTCTTGAGGATTCTGGTAAATGAATTCGCCTGCTTCTACGATTCTGCCCTGATGCATGACCACCGTCTCGTGGCTGATATGCTCAACGACAGCTAAGTCGTGACCGATGAAAAGGTAGGTGAGGCCCAGCGCATCCTGGAGGTCCTGTAGCAGGTTTACGATCTGCGCCTGGACGCTTACATCCAGCGCACTCACGGGTTCGTCGCACACGATTAATTCAGGTTCTACTGCCAGCGCCCTGGCTATGCCAACTCTTTGCCGTTGCCCGCCGCTGAACTCATGCGGAAAACGCCGCATCATATCAGAGTTGAGCCCCACTATTTCAAGCAGCTTTATTACCCTCAATCTTCGTTCAGCGACCCGTAATTGGGGAAAATGCAACTGCAACGGTTCATTTATAATTTGCCAGACACTCCATCGAGGATTTAACGACCCAAACGGGTCTTGAAAAACCATTTGGATTTTGCGTCGGAATGGGCGGAATTCGCGTTCTGGCAGTTGAGAAATGATTTTTTTCTCAAATCGAACTAAACCGCCCGAGATTGGCACAAGGTTTAGAATCGCTTTCCCCAAGGTGGATTTTCCTGAACCACTCTCACCGACTATCCCGAGCGTTTTACCCTTCTGTACCGAGAAGGTTACATCACGGACAGCTTCGATGAAATCAACAGTCCGGCGCAAAAAAGGAGACCGCACCGGAAACGAGACACTCAAATTTTCTACATCAAGTATACTCACGTTCGTTTCACATGTTGAAAGACTTGAGGCCGCGCAAATACACCTTTATCAGCAATCCAGCAACAACGTTGCAAAGCGTTCGTTTTGCAAACAGGCTGAGAGATTTGCTAGCATATCTGTACGGAACAGGATAGCTGCTAAAACAAGGTAGTACCAAACGGAGCGTCACGCTGCTATTTCTATCCAGGTTGGAGCATGGTCGCTTGCTTTCTCCCAACCACGCACATCTCGGTCGACTTCGGCGGCCCGAAGCCGTTGTGCTGAGAGAGGGCAAAGCAGCAGGTGATCAATTCGCAGTCCCGCATTGCGCCCGTACGCGTCACGAAAATAATCCCAGAAGGTGTAGATGCGTTCGCCGGGACGAAGCGTCCGCAGCGAATCCGTCCAGCCTTGACCCAATAATCGCTGATATGCCTCCCGGACTTCCGGCCGGAAAAGCGCGTCATCGACCCAACGCTCGGGCTTATAAACATCGAGCTCAGTCGGCATCACGTTAAAATCGCCGGCAAGTACCGTGGGCTGGTTTGTTCTCAGCAGAGCAATCGCATGAGAGTTAAGCCTTTCAAACCACCTGAGCTTATAATCGAACTTCGGACCGGGCGCGGGATTGCCATTTGGCAAGTAAAGACAGCCGATCACAATGTCGCGAACGCTTCCTTCGATATAACGACTGTGCATATCGTTCGGGTCACCTGGAAGCCCGCGTCTGATCTCTTGAGGTACCGTGCCTCTGGCCAGGATTGCTACCCCGTTCCAGCTCTTTTGACCGTGCCAGATTGCCCCATATCCGGCACTCTGAATAGCCATTGACGGGAAATTCTCTTCGGCCGCTTTCAATTCCTGCAAACAGACAACATCAGGTTGGGAGCTTGCCAGCCAGCGGAGTAAAACTGGCAGTCGACCGTTGATCCCGTTCACGTTGAATGTGGCAATCTTCATCTGGCTACAGTCAATCATCGGCCTCTACGCTAGTCGACCAACAAGCCTGCAATTTGTTCGCAAAATTGGATTTGAGCGGCGCAGCCGCTGCTCAGACGTGTGTATAGCTGCACTAGCCCGCTTCGAAGCACGCTAGAGTCCTAACCTTAGAGCAGCCCGGGGGATGCGAACTGACCGCGTGATTAGCGATGAATGTACCTGGAGTTTTCCAGTAAACGGACACGCAATGTTTGGTTCATCTAAGGTGCTGGGGGAATAAAAGTTGAGATTTAAACTGTACTCGTTTTCATCGAGCTCTCGCGCCACTTGACTCTGCGTCTTATCCCGTGGATTTCAGCTTCACTTTATGGCCTTTGAACTCTTCTCCATATCTTCGGCCATCTTACTTTCTTCACAGTGTCATTCGTTTTACTTTGGTTCCCATGTCCGGCAATTTTGGGGGAGGCTCATGCTTCGGCCTTGGAGAGAACCTCGAGAAAAGAGTGCTTGTAATTTCAGCTCAAAGTGTCACACTCCGACCTGCTCCCCCGCTTGGCTTGGGACTAGTTCATGGTGCGTCCAAGGACTGGATGTCCAGTTCGGATCCGAGGTAGCGAAATCGTCAAACAATTTTACCATGAATCCTGAACCCTCCGACTTCGCCCAGAGACTTGCGGAAAGAAAAGAGTCTGCGCGCTCAACACTCCGCCCGGTTTCCAATGAGGAGCTGCGGAACCTAGTCGCGGAGCTTTTCCCTGAGCATGGTGAGACGCATCCCTTTATGGAAGCGTTTACACGGTT
>JAFAXJ010000402.1 GCA_019241095.1 Verrucomicrobiota bacterium
GCGAAAGGTCAAAAGATTGCGCGCGATGCCCTGGCCGAGCTCCAAGCAGCCAATGTTCCGTTGCGCTTACCGGTGAATCGTTTGTCAATTGCCCAGCGGCAACTTATCGAGATTGCCCGGACGTTGACCAAAGTGCCGAAAGTCTTAATTCTGGACGAGCCGACGAGCAGCCTAAGCCAGAAAGATACCAGGCATTTGTTTGGGGTGATCCGCCGGTTGGCTGCAACAGGCGTTGGTATCATCTATATCAGTCATTTTCTGGAGGAAGCACGGGAGTTGTGTCAGCGCTTCACGATTTTGCGCGATGGGGCAACAGTGGCTACCGGCGCGCTTGCTGAGACCGAACGCGCAGCAATTATCCATTACATGATCGGGCGGGAGCTCAAAGAAATCTACCCGCGTGTGCCTCATAAAATCGGAAAATCAGTTTTGGAAGTGGAAGACCTTGTGCCGCTCAACAGGAAAGGTCCGGTCAGCTTTAGCCTCCATGAGGGAGAGATTTTTGGTATAGCCGGCCTGGTTGGAGCAGGGCGAACGGAAACGCTTCGCTCATGTTTCGGCCTCGATCAGCCGCGCGGAGGCAGAATAAAGGTATTTGGGGCAGAATCGACTCACTCCAACGCAAGATTTCGGCTTCGCCAGAAATGCGGTATGCTCAGCGAAAATCGGAAGGAAGAAGGACTGATGCTGCAGCGAGATCTTGCAGATAATCTGACCATTACCAATTTTCAGCGGCTGGGAAAATTTGGCTTTATCAGTCGAAGTCGGCAGCTTGAGCAGACCGTGGAGTGGATCAAGCGGCTTCGTATCAAGGCATACAATCCAAGGCAAAGGGTAGAAGATCTCTCTGGAGGCAATCAACAGAAAGTAGCGGTGGGTCGATTACTATATCACGGTGCCCAAATCCTCCTCTTGGATGAACCGACACGAGGGATTGACGTAGGCAGCAAAGCTCAAATTTATGAGATAATCGGACAATTAGCCGCCGGCAGTGTGGCAGTGCTAATGACCAGTTCCTATCTGCCAGAGCTGTTGGGAGTGTGCGATACGATTGGTGTCATGTCGCGAGGAGCGCTGGTCGAAGTGAGACCAGCTAGCCGTTGGAATGAGACGGAAATAATCCAGGCTGCAGTCGGCGACGTCTCACATCTTACAAACTGAAACGGCAAAAGCGGATTACATTTATGGCTGAACAAGCAACAATGGTGACCTCGGAAGTCCAGGAGTTAGAGGCAACCTCCAGAAGAGCGTTGCTGATGAAGTTTTTCGATGCGCTCGGGCCTTTTCTTGGGTTGATTCTTGTAATCGTATTTTTCTCGATTCAGCCTCAGGTGCGGGAAGCATTTTTGAGTGTTCCGAATCTTAAGATCATCGCTGTGCAAACCGTCATCGTGGGTGTAGCCGCGCTCGGGATGACTGCAATCATCACCAGCGGAGGCATTGACCTGAGTGTGGGCTCAGTCGTGGCGTTGTCGTCGGTTGTTGGTGCGCTACTAATGAAGGGGGGGACACCTCCGGTACTCGCGATTCCAGCGATGATCACAACCGGTTTTTTGGTCGGCCTTGTGAACGGGTTGCTTATAACCGGCCTGAGATTAGCTCCGTTCATAGTTACATTGGGAATGTTAGGAATTGCCCGGGGTTTTGCGAAATATTTGGCTCACGAACAAACAGTCCTTAATACGCCCACTTGGCTGAATACGACTATGCGACCTTTTCCAAACCCGGCTTGGTTGATTGTGGCGCCTGGCGTCTGGCTCGGGGTCGTTCTCGTTATTCTGATGATCGTGGTCCTCCGTAAAACAGTGTTCGGGAGGCATATTTTCGCAATAGGTTCGAACGAGTCCACGGCACGTCTCTGCGGAGTTCGAGTGAGCTTTACGAAACCCTGCATCTACGCTCTCGGAGGTTTCTTCTTTGGAGTTTCTGGGGTCTTGCAGCTGGCGCGTCTAAACCAAGGAGACCCGACCTCTGCCCAAGGATTAGAGCTGGACGTGATTGCTGCGGTGGTCATCGGAGGCGCAAGCTTGAATGGAGGAGTCGGCAGCATTATCGGCTCGATTACTGGCGCGGTGATCATGGCAATTCTAAGGAATGGATCACAACAAATGGCGCTTCCAAACTACGTCCAGGAGATTATAATTGGCGCTATAATTATTATTGCGGTGGCCCTTGATCGAGCCCGGCATGGTAACCAATCTTAGCCATTTGATATCTATCTACAGTATCGCTACCGCTAAGTTAATTATTTACGGACCCCGCCCGATCTGTGGCCGATTCGTGAATGCTCGA
>JAFAXJ010000424.1 GCA_019241095.1 Verrucomicrobiota bacterium
ACTGAACTCCGGGCTGGGACTTACATTTACAACGACCGAATGATGATTGCCGCTCAAGCGGCTTCCCCCCAAGACTGTGCGCTGGCGATACTCGCCACGGTAGTGAGTCGGCCTACGGTCGATCGAGCGATCATCGATGCCGGCAGCAAAACTCTTTCCAGTGATCTGTTGGCGGCGGGGCAGGAAGCAGGTTATGGATTCTTGCCAGATTATCCAGATGCAATCATTGCAAGGCTCAACGAAGAACACGGCATCGTTGACCTTACTGGCTGCGTCCGAAAACCTGAAATCGGCGAACGCGTGCGGATCATTCCTAATCATGCTTGCGTGGTTTCAAACCTTCATGATCAGATTTATCTTCATCGAAAGGGTCATGTACTTGCCCAACTGCCAGTCTACCTGCGGGGCAAGACAACCTGAATGATTGATTTTCAGCTGATCTGTATTCTCAATGAGAGATGATTGACATTCCGCCCTCCCAGCAATTCTACCGTGCCGTTTACGCTTACCCGTGGGACCTGGTGCAAGAGGAACCTTCGCGCGTTGGCGAGATTTTGTCTGAGCAAGGAATTTCGGCGGTCACGATTGCGCTCAGTTATCACGCAGGAAAATTCATATCTCCCCGGAGTAAAGTTGGGCGGATTTACTTTCCTGAAGATGGGGCTGTCTATTTTAATCCGACTCTCTCTCGTTACAGTAAAATTAAGCCGTATCTGCATCCTGAACCGAGATATCGCGAAGTCGCAATCCGTCTCTCTGAAGCAAGCGGTTTGGCGGTCAGTGGATGGGTCGTGCTCTTCCATAACACTCGACTGGGCAGCACTTATCCCGATACGACGGTCCGAAATGCCTGGGGCGACCGCTATGTCTACAGCCTTTGCCCGGTCAACCCTCTGGTCGCGGATTTTGCCGAAGAGTTGGTGAACGATATTGCGGCAACGATTCCCCTCAAGAGCATGGTGGTGGAAACACCAGGATTCTTGCCTTATCCGCACGGCTATCATCACGAGTTTGCACAGATGCAAACTCAACGCTGGATTGAGCTCCTTTTAGGTCTTTGCTTTTGTGATCATTGTTTGCACGAGTCACGGCGCGATGCAGGAATAGATAGTCATGGACTTCGGGTCCGTGTGGCAAAGATGGTCGATGATTATCTGGAATCTCCATGCGAAGTTCCGCCCGACATGGCATTTGGTTGGATCATTGCAGATATGTTGCACGATCTAGAGCTTGCAGCATTTCTCCGTTGGCGTGTACAACGTGTCTCCGCTCTTGTGAAACGATTGCGCGCTACAATGGCTCCCGATATTCCGCTAGCTGTAATCCCGACTGTACAACGTCCTACTTCTCAAGCCTGGCTCGAAGGAAGCAGTCTCAAAGAACTGGTGAACGTCGCCGATTTCCTGGAAATCCCGTTTTACGAACCAACGGCTTCCAGAGCCATAGCCGATGCGTGGGATAGTCTGCGTCGCGTCGGGAGCAGCCGAGCAGCAAGAATTCGCGCCATTCTTCGCCCGGGACCCCCCGACCTGAGTTCAGGCAGTGAAACAGAGGCCGCCGTAAAGGGGCTTGCAGAACTGGGCATCCGTGATTTCGCCTTCTATAATTGGGGTCTTCTCCGGAGACACGACTTCGCCCGGATTGGCGAAGCATTGAAGGGAATTGCCTGTTAGGCTCCGGGACATTACAGAGTATGGCGCGAGTGGTGTTGATTACGGGAGCAGCAGGGGGCATCGGCCGTAGGCTGGTGGGCCGTTTTGCGCTGTTGGGCGATACTATTCTCGCACAGGATTTGTCCGAATCGGGATTGGACCAGGTTGCGGCTGAGTGTGCCGAGATCCCCGGCAGCATACACAAAGTCATTGCCGATATCACCGATGCCGCAGCCGTTACTCGAGCGATAGACGGTGCGATTGCAACCCATGGTGCGATCGACGTCCTCGTTGCGAATGCGGGCGGCGCATTTGCACCTACCATCAGGCAAACGACTATTGACGCCTGGCATCGCGATGTAGACTTGAACCTCAATGGAACGATGCATACCGTCCACGCAGTCCTTCAGGGTATGATTGCCAAAGGAAAGGGCAACATTGTCGTCATTGGTTCCGTAAATGCCATCCTTGCCTTGGGCCATCCTGCTTACAGCGCAGCGAAAGCGGGCCTGATCAGCTATGTTAAATCGCTTGCTGCTGAGCTCGGACGAGTTGGCATCCGAGCTAACATCATTCTACCTGGAACTGTCAGAACGCCTACTTGGCAGGAACGTCTGAAAAAGAATCCCGCCTTGTTTGATCAGCTCATCAAATGGTATCCGCTCGGCCGAATCGTCGAAGCCAATGATATTGCTGAGGCGGCGATTTTTTTAGCTTCGGACGCTGCTGCAGCAATTACCGGAGTGGCTTTGCCCGTCGACTGTGGTCTTTTGGCGGCAAATCGTTTAATGGCCTCCGAACTGACCATGGAGGATTTTTAAGGCTCGATTCGCCCGCCGATCGTGCGCGCTAACATAAGCTCTCACGCAAAGGGTACGTAGAGGTACGCCAAGGCACGAAACGGAGCGGGGTATGTCCGTTGTTCCTTCTTCGGCGCCGGTTTGCGTCCCTTTGTGTGAGGGATATGCTAGCGGGTCATAAATTGCCAAAGACTATGGCAATATGGGGCGAATCCCAAACCTTTAGTTGTTTACTTGGGTCCTTCTGCGTTCCTTTGCGCGAGATTAACCCATGGTCAGCTAAGCTAGCCTCGCAACTTTGGTTGGGCGCGTTCCAGAAGCAGCGCAACGCCGTCGCTGGACTGCAACGTTCCGAAAACTAAACCAGGACTTGCCGAAAGACGCGCCGCGCAGAAAATCTCCGCTATCTTTTGATGTCCGCGTCGAATTAGCGTCGCCGCTTGCAAAGCGAGCGCCATCCTTTCCACAAACCTGCGGGACGCAAATTCCGTGTCGGCGTTTTTCGCCAAATCGAGTGCTCCGACGAAACGGTCGAAGACGGAATTTAGCCCCTTCACTGAAGCTATCTCCTGCTGAAAAGCCTCTAGGGTACTTGGATCCTTGTGCATCGCCCTTAACACATCTAAACACTGAACATTTCCAGCACCTTCCCATAGTGAGTTTAAAGGAGCATCCCGGTAAAGCCGCGGAAGGGAAGATTCTTCTATATAGCCGTTACCTCCCAAGCACTCCAACGCTTCGGCCGCAACCGCTGGTGCGCGCTTGGTTATCCAATATTTGGCAATGGCTGTAGCGATCCTGGCAAATTTTTGCTCACGTGAGTTTTCCCTTGAGCGATCAAACGAAAGCGCTACGCGCATCGCGAGGGCAGTAGCCGCTTCCGATTCCAAAGACAAATCAGCCAGGACGTTCCGCATGAGGGGTTGGTGGATCAGCAGGCGACCGAACGCTAGCCGATGAGCCGCGTGGTGAGTCGCCTCGGATACGGCCTTTCGCATAGACGCAGCTGATCCAAGGGCACAATCCATGCGCGTATGCCGTACCATCTCCATGATCGCAGCTATCCCACGCCCCTCTTCGCCGATCAATTGCGCCGAAGCGCGGCGGAGTTCCACTTCGCCAGATGCGTTTGAGCGGTTGCCAAGCTTGTCTTTCAGACGGAGAAGGTGAAAAGAATTCCTCGTTTCGTCCGCTCGCCATCGAGGCAGCAAAAAACAGGAAAGCCCGCCTGGCGCTTGAGCGAGAACTAAAAAAGCGTCACACATCGGCGCTGAGCAAAACCATTTGTGACCGGTAATGAGGTATTCCCCTCCGGGTCCGCCGCCATCGACCGGCTCTGCCCTCGTTGTGTTCGCTCGCACGTCACTTCCTCCTTGTCGTTCCGTCATAGCCATGCCTAGAAGGAGACCATTCTTCTTTGGTGCTGGCGCTGATCGCGGATCATAAGCGGAGGAAAGAGCCGACGATTCCCATTCGGCCGCGAGCTCCGGTTGCAAACGCAAGGATGGGATCGCCGCAAAAGTCATCGTAAGCGGGCAACTGGATCCTTCATCGATCTGATGTCGCAGCATCACCAAGGCTGCGCGCGCAACGTGAGCTCCTGGCCTTTTCTCAATCCAAGGCAAGGAATGGGTTTGCGCTGAAACACCGATGCGCATGAGTTCGTGGTAAGCCGGATGGTATGCCACTTCGTCGATCCGATTGCCGAATCGATCATGGGTACGCAATTCCGGCGTAAACCGGTTAACCAACACTCCCAGCTCGATAGTCTCCGGTTTGCCAAGCAACTCCCCGAACTCGCGCGCATGAGCATCGATCCAATCACCTCCATTACGGTTGACGGCCTCCTTAAGTGCGCAGTCACTCTCGAAAAGATTGTAGTTTTCGAGTGGCGGCGGCTGATTGAAAACTGCTTCAGGCGAGGGAACGCTGCTCATGTTTGCAGTTCGAAATGGGGAAAGGGGTCACTTAATGTACCTGCTCCTCAGTGAGGGTTTTAACTCTAGCTTAGGCCAGGACATCGGGACCATCAATGGGTGCCCGCTGAATCTCACAGCGGCGCTAAATGGACAAACATGTCGCTTGTCAGTGTAGTACGCTCTCAGCTTTGGGGGGCGTACTTGGCCCGTTCGGACGCCATTAAGCATATGGATGAGCCCTACCTGCTCTTCTCATTTTGCGCGTCCTCAACCTTAACTTT